>CALZHO010000093.1 GCA_945787425.1 uncultured Bacteroidales bacterium | reverse complement strand
ACTATAGTGCCATGTATGGCTACTTTGCTGCCCACGAATTGATGTACGATGAGAAGATAGAGACACCGCTCACCCAATTATGGAGCGGTTGGGAGATGTTTGAGAATTGGGTATTACCTATCAGCGAACCTTCCGTTCGTTTGGAAGTAGATCACACCTTGGCAGTGCCCCTCATCGCGGACCTAAAGCACCTGTATGTGACCTCCAAAGATGGACAACGACGCGACGCTACTTTTGATGCCAACAAACAACAAAAAAGCAAACCAATACACATCGACACCCAAATTGCGGTGGACGACCCATTGGATAAGACTTCGCACGCCGAAATTCAGTTGGATTATACCGAGGAGTGGGGCAATATCGACACCTTATTCACCATCCCAATGCACGCCATATCCTATGCATTCTCAATTTGTAGCGATACCACTTCGGCTATGACACAATACCGCATCTTGGATAACACGCGGGTGAATCTAAAGACGATGATCAAAGTGCCTTTCGCATTCCAAGAAGGCATCAACCTGACATACAAAGATACTATCCATAATATTGATATAGCCGCAATGAATTTGGATTCACTGCTGGCCTCCACACTTCTCAAGGGAGATAGTATCAATGCAAACTTGAATCTGTATCTGGTGGTTGAGAATAGCTTGCCATTCAAGGTGGATGGTCAATTCACATTCTTAGATGCTAACAACAACGTGGTGAAACTCAACACCATGACCGACTCCGTAGCCACACTCACATTGGATTACCCCAACGCTGTGGTGGACGGCATAACCACCGAACCCAGCATCAACAACATAGAGGTGCCATTACAGCTCTACAAAGAGGATTTTGAGACCATTTCTACCATCAAATCTATCGTATTCGAAGCTCACTTAGGTGAGAATATGCACGATGTAAATCTAACTCCTGAAGCTTCAGTGAAAATCAAACTGGGCATTGCTGCCAACGTAAAAGCGATTATGGATTTATCTGAACTCTTTTAACTAAACAATCATGAATAATTCATTACGCGGATTTATCATTATTGCATGCTTGACACTCACAACAGCTTACAGTCAAGCACAACAAGTGAACACGCTCTATTTCTTGGAGAACGCGCCTATGCGTCACATCATCAACCCTGCCTTTCAGCCTGTTAGCAACTTCTACATGACTTGGCCAGCTATTGGATACACCAGTCTGTGGGTAGGCAACAACGCATTGAGTCTTAGCGACGTTATTTTCAATGATGCGAATGGCAACACCATCACAGCCCTACACCCCAGCGTAGAAGGACAATTATGGAACAAGTTGCCACAAATGATGACCGTAGATGCTGATGTGCACCTCAACCTTTTCAGTTTCGGTTGGCGCATCCGCGAAAAAGGATATGCACATCTTAACATTACCGAACGCGTGGCTGTGGGTACAAGAATACCGAAATCTATCTTTGGTACTCTACTTAGTCAAGATGCCAGTTCCTTGGATTTGAACAACCTCAATGCTTCAGCATCCATGTACACCGACATTGCCATTGGCTACTCCCACCGCATCAATGACCATTGGACAGTGGGTGGAAAACTGAAAGTGCTTCTCGGTCATACCTACTTGAGCGCTCATTTTGACCAACTCAATTTCAACTCTACCACCGATATTAGCCACCTGCAAGGACATGCCAAGCTCCAACAAGCAGGTATTATCAAAGAGCTCATCAATGGTGAGAAAATTGGAATCAGCTCATTGTCACAGGCATTGGGCTATCTCAAACCTATGGGATATGGTGGCGCCGTGGACTTGGGTGTCACATACAAACCCATCAAGAATCTGCAAATCTCTGCTGCTGTCACCGATTTGGGTATGATACATTGGCATACTGGTAGCGAAGGCGTATTGCAGGTAGATACTACCTTCGAGGGTTTTGGCGATTATGCGTACGAAGATTACGTGATCAATGGCGAGTTCCAGATGGATAGTTTGCTTTCACATATGGGCAATTCGCTCAAGCAATACGGACAAGCATTACACATGACCGACATCACCGACAAAGCCTTCAACCAAATGCTAACTGCCAATCTGAGCGTAGGTATTGATGCTAATTTCTGGCAGAACCGTATCGGTATCGGTGTCTATTCACGCACCCGATTCCACAACAAGCAAATCAGCGAAGAAGTCACCTTGGGTGCTGCTTTCCGTCCTTGCAACTGGTTCCAATTGGCTGCATCCTATTCGTTCCTCAATGGCAAATGGAGCAATATGGGTGCAGGTATTTCGCTTGCTCCATACGATGGTTTCATGCTCACCTTAGCAGCTGACTACGTGCCATTGAGCTATATAGAGTACCCCATGGCAGAAGATGCTGTGGTTCCACTGCCCTACAAGACACAAGGTATCAATCTCGCCTTTGGTATCGCTATCGTAGTCGGTACCAATCCTAAGAAGAAAGCGGCTGACAAAGATAAAGATAATATCCTGGATATGTTGGATATGTGTCCAAATACGCCAGCCAATGTTCGTGTTGATGCTATGGGTTGCCCACTCGACTCGGATGGCGATGGCATAGCCGATTACATGGACGAATGTCCTAACACACCTGCTCGCGCATACGGTCTCACCGACTCCGTAGGTTGTCCTATCGATAGCGACTTAGACGGCGTGGCAGATTACATGGACCAATGTCCTAACACCACTCCTGAAGCACGCAATTATGTGGACGAAAAAGGTTGTATCGTAGATACCGATGGCGATGGCGTATATGACTACGAAGACCTTTGTCCTGGCACTCCTGCCGCTGCGTATGCATATCTGGATGAATATGGTTGCCCATTGGATTCCGATGGCGACAATGTACCTGATTATTTGGACCAATGCAACGACACACCTGCTGAAGCACATGGCAAAGTGGATCAATACGGTTGCCCTATCGATTCCGATAGAGATGGTGTGGTAGATTATCTTGACCAATGTCCTAACACACCTGTGGTAGCGCGCAATCACGTCAATGAAGTAGGTTGCCCATTAGATACCGATGGCGACGGCGTATATGACTACGAAGACCTTTGTCCTACTATCGCTGGTGAAAAAAATGCATCTGGTTGTCCTGAAGTCAAGCGCGAAGTGCGCACTATCTTGACCAAAGCTATGCAAGGCATCCAATTTGAAAACGGCAAAGCCACCATCAAACCCACCTCATATGCTATTCTGGACGAGGTAGCCAAGGTCTTCGTGGAGAATCCTACATATGTAATAGAGGTACAAGGACATACGGATAATGTAGGCAACTATCAATACAATGTGGACTTGTCCGAGAACCGTTCGCAAGCAGTACGTGAATACCTTATACAGCATGGCGTGTCTGCGGAGCGCATCACTGCACACGGCTACGGTCCAGACAACCCAATCGCTGACAACAGCACCAAGGAGGGACGTGCACTCAACTGCCGTGTAGAGTTCAAGATTACATTTGAAGAAACCAAGTATATCGATTAATAAACATAAACATATAATTCATTATCAATAATTATGGGAAGAGCGTTTGAATATCGCAAAGCGACTAAACTGAAACGTTGGGGTCACATGGCCCGAGTATTTACAAAGTTAGGCAAAGAAATCACCATGGCTGCGCGCGATGGTGGTCCAGATCCTGATAGCAACCCTCGTCTCCGTACATTGATGCAACAATGTAAGAAAGAGAACATGCCTAAAGAAAACATCGAGCGCGCTATCAAGAAAGCTACCGACAAATCCTCTGAAGGATACAAGGAGATTTGCTACGAAGGATATGGCCCTCACGGTGTGGCAATCTTCGTGGAGACTGCTACTGATAACAATATGCGTACTGTGGCTAATATCCGTAGCTACTTCACCAAACATGGTGGTAGCCTCGGCACACAAGGCTGCCTGCAATTCCTTTTCGACCGCAAGGCTTGCTTCACCGTTTCTGCCAAAGAAGGTATCGACTTGGACGAACTGGAGTTGGAGTTGATTGACTTTGGTGTGGAAGAACTCGATTACGACGAGGAAGAAGGCACTATCGTTATCTACGGCGACTTCAACCAATACTCACAAATGCAAAAGTATCTCGAAGACAATGGTTTTGAGATTCAATCTTGCGAGTTTGTGCGTATTCCTAATGACACCAAGACCCTCAGCGACGAGGAGATGGAGAGCGTACAAAAGCTCATCGACCGTATCGAAGAGGATGAGGATGTTCAAAATGTATTTACCAATATTGGTTAAAAGGTTAGAGGTTAAAAACCTGGATATATGAGTGAAGCTATTAATCAACTTGATCTTGCAGGTGTAGAGAGCATCAGGGAACATTTCTCCCTGACGCCTCTGCAAATGCAACAATTTGCAGCATTGGGTGCTTTGTATCGAGAATGGAATGCCAAAATCAATGTCGTCTCGCGCAAAGACATCGACAATCTATATCCCCATCATATCCTCCACTCGTTGGCTATTGCCAAAGTACTGAATTTCCAACCAGGCACTACCCTACTCGATGTCGGCACAGGAGGTGGATTCCCTGGTATTCCGTTGGCTGTATTGTTTCCACAATGCCAATTCACCTTGATTGATAGCATTGGTAAGAAAATCAAAGTGGCAAGCGAGATTGCCAAAGCCATTGGACTAAGCAATGTCACCTGCATCCAAGAGCGTGCCGAGATGGAGCGTGGCAAGTTCGATTTTATCATCAGCCGTGCTGTGATGCCCTTGGGCGACCTGGTCAAACTCATCCGCAAGAATGTGAGTACCAACCATCAAAACGCTATGCCTAACGGACTGATGGTGCTCAAGGGCGGTAACTTAGACGGCGAGACACAGCCATACCGCAAGTATGTAGAGATTACGGACATAGCCCAAATCTTCGCAGACGATTGGTACAAAGAGAAATTCGTAGTCTA
>CALZHO010000092.1 GCA_945787425.1 uncultured Bacteroidales bacterium | reverse complement strand
GCCATACCTTAAAAAATAGACTTTATTAAATTGTTAAATTATCTCGTTTTCTCCTTCGATGACTTTACCGATCACTTGGGCTTTGTCGCCGTGCTGAGCGAGTATGGCGATGGCTTTCTCTGCATCAGCAGCAGGCATTGCAATCACCATACCAATACCCATGTTGAAGATATTGAACATCTCGCGGTGAGGGATATTACCCCACTTCTCCAAGCATTGGAACACTGGCAGAATCTCCCATGAACCCTCTGTCACGCTGAAGCCCTGACCATTCTTCAAGATACGAGGGATATTCTCATCAAAGCCACCACCCGTGATATGCGCTACACCGTGCACATCGCAATTCTTGATGACCTCCAGCACTTGCTTCACATAGATGCGGGTTGGAGTCAGCAACACTTCGCCGAGTGGTTTCTCGGCATTGAGCTCTGGATAAACGGTGTGGAGGTCAAGCCCTGCATCGCTAATTACTTTGCGCACGAGACTGAAACCGTTGCTATGTACGCCCGAAGAAGAGATACCCACGAGCACATCGCCTAGAGACACTTTGCTGCCGTCGATGAGTTGGGATTTCTCCACCACACCTGTAGTATAACCAGCAATGTCATATTCGCCATCGCCATACATACCTGGCATCTCGGCTGTCTCGCCACCTACGAGGGCGCAACCTGCTTGGCGGCAACCTTCTGCCACACCTGCTACAATGGCCTCTACTTTCTCGGGGATGTTATGACCAATTGCCACATAATCAAGGAAGATAAGTGGTTCTGCGCCTTGTGCCAATACATCGTTTACACACATAGCCACAGCATCAATACCGATGGTATCGTGCTTGTCCATCGCGAAAGCGAGTTTGAGTTTGGTACCTACTCCATCGGTGCCGCTCACGAGCACAGGTTCTTTGATGTTGAGTGCCGAGAGGTCGAACATTCCACCAAACGAACCTATATTGCCCATTGAGCCAAATCGGTTGGTACTTTTTACATGCGATTTAATACGACTTACTACTTCGTATCCGGCTTCGAGGTTTACGCCGGCTGCCTCATAATGTTGTGCCATAATATGTTAGTTACATTTCATTTCACGTTAGTGGCTCCTAAAGGAGCGTTGATGGTTTCGCTGCGCTTCACGAAAGGTGGCTGCGCGTTAGTACTTCCCAATGTCCGCCTTTGGATGGGCCTACCCATTGAATATTGTAATACTGTCGTAATGCATTTATATCGCGTCGTATGCTGCGTATTGTGATACCATGAATAGTAGCCATTTTATTGGCAGATATGGTATTGTCCGTTGTTATGAGATTCAAAATTTCCTTTTGTCTATCGGTTAGTTTTTGGGTGACATTTTGGGTGACATTTTGGGTGACATTGCTTTGTTTTTCGCCTAAATATGGTTGCTCTTTCCATTCGGTAGATGGATTGATGTGCAAGTATCTGTTGCGTAGGTCCCATTGCTCACCTAATAGCAGATTGCGGAAGAAGCGTTCCAAAAATATTGGCGAGTAATCAATGCCTTTGACTGCGTTCTTGTAGTTGGCTCTTACTAAGGCATTGCGGAAGTACCACGAATATTTTGCAAACAAATCGTTATCTACATTGAAACCTATATGACGCAGATACAGGATGGTAAATACTGCCGTAGAGCGTGTGTTGCCCTCTCCGAAAGGATGAATTTGCCACAATCCCGAAACGAATTGTGCTATGTGCACTACTTGTTGCTCCAGTGATAGGTTCTTATAACTGAAATTACGCTCTTGCTCTATGTCAAACTCCAATGCACGGTATAGGTCTTCCCAGTTGAGATAATTGACTGTCTCAGAGTCCAATACCCATTCTTTCTTTGTGATATCGTAACGGCGTATCTCGCCTGCGTGCTTTAGTACTCCGTCAAATATCCTTCGATGCAAAGCAACAAATCCTTTCGCACTAAAGTCCAGCGATACTGAAGATAGAATCTTTGTGATGTTTGCCGATGCTTTATCTGCCTCACATTGGTCATCATCGATTGGCTCGCGTGATGCTTTGGATTGATAATAGGTCTTTATCAAATGGCGTGCCTCGTCAATGTCAATCTCGCCCTCTATATGCTTTTTTGCTGTTTCTTTCAGGTAGTCAGATGTTTGCAACCTATCCACAGCCTGCAAACCAATTGCCGTCCGCCAAATGGCAGCTCGTTCTTGTTGATTGGGCTCACCCTGACGGATGTATTCATCAAACTCCAAAAAATCAGTCATTCTATTGAGATTTTAGAAAATACTCGGCGCAAATTAAATTTGGGTACAAAGGTAATCATTTTTCTGCATATACGCAAGGAAATGTTTAGAAAGTTGGTGAGGAATTTTATTTTGCTAAATCGGGTGTGAAATTCCCTACAGGTTTCGGGACCACGAGAGGAGATCTGTAGGACATCTGTGGGCTTTCTGTGGCTATTTTGATGCGCCTCTATAATAATGCTGCAAAAATCTTCGGCGCGGAAGGGGTTTTGCGCCGAAGATTGGAGAATTTGGAGGGTAAAATGGTATATACAACACGCGGAAGTATCTGTATTACAATAGTTTCCGCGTGAGTGTATTTTTTTGAAAAAAAGTTTTCGCGCGCCGAAGATTGTGCCGAAGGTTGTGCTGAACTAGCAGTAAGCAATGTAGCGTTGCGCTTGATGATTGCCCTCTTGGCGAACTGTCAAGAAATCCTTTACAGTTCGATTTTCTTCTAATTCGCCATCAAGAAGAATATGCTCAATATGTTGACTAATATTTTGTTTAGTCGTACAATAGATTTCGGCTAACTGATTCTGTGTCAGCCACAAGTCCTCATCTGCAAAGCGTACAGACACGCGAGTTATATCGTTGTCGTCTTGATAGAGGATTATTTGATTTTGGTTGTCCATAGTCTGTAATTTTAAATCAGTTGCAAGTTTTATTCCAATGACTTGCGGTAGATTTCGTCTAGGGTGTTACCGTCTTTGTTTTTCCAAACTAACCAGCCGTTGTTGCTACTGCCGATGCAGAAGTCTGCAGCTGTACTTGGACTGGAAAAGGTCTTATTTGAGGTTAATATTAGTTGGTCACCATTGGCTTCGGTATATTCTTGCAACAATTTGGCACGTTTCTCTTGCCAACCTAAGGAAGGTACGGATGTTTTGGCAATGATACTGCCTTTAAGCACTGTAAAACCATCGGATTTGTAAAACCCATGTGCATTAGCTCCACGACCTTTGGTGAAGAATATTTGTTCGCATTTAGGTTGTGCGACTTCAAAGATATTGCAGCCTATGAAAGAAGCGAGGAACTTAATATCCTCAAAGAACTCGTCCATTGCATCGCGTTGATACTCTGGCAAGTTGGGGGCTTTGGGTGTTTGTTTGTTATCGCTCAAAACAAACGTATTTGCTTTCTTAGCTTCTGCAATGGCTTTATGCTCCAGATATTGCACATCCGCTTTGGTCATGTCCGCATCTTTGGAGACAAAGATAAGTGCTTTTTGCCAAAATGACTTTTTGCTATCATGGTCTTTTACACGCTCTTTGAAGTTTTCAGTTTCGCCAATATACGCCTGTGGTTTGGTGATGTCATTCTCTCCAATTAAGACATAAAAAGCAGGTTTTTGCAGTTTTTCTTGTTCGTTGAGATACGACAAATTAGAGCGTGGCACAACAAACATCTGACAAATCTTGTTGCTGATAAACGCATAACGAGTTCCCTTTGGATCTCCGTCAATGAGGTATGTGGTTACAGTTTTTCCCATGGTGTTATGTATATTAAATAGTTATACTACTTTTTAACGTCCTAATATCTGAAGACAGCGGTTGAGCATAATATCATTGTTGATAATAACAATATGTAGTTCTTTGATAGTACGAGTAATAATTTGATACAACATTTGTTTTTGCGAATAATACGTATTATTTGCTATGATTTTTCCAAATGAATCATAGCCAAATGATTCATCTAAGACAACAACAACTTTCATAAATTCTTGTCCAATTACTGAATGTGCTGTATCTGTATCTTCAGAAGTGTATTTCTGATACACGAAATATGACATTGTTCCAGGAGTATAGTTTGGAACTTTCCATCCTTTTTGGTGTAACATGTTCAATATGGATAGTGCAGAATCACAATCTTTGCAATAAGTCAAATTGATATTTGAATAGTTAATTTGACTTATATTTTTAGTGGTGTCAAAAAGTTGCTTAATAAAAAAAGCTACTTCTTTATTAGTTCTTATTTTATCCGTTAATTTAAAAGGGGAACAGGAAAGTTCCGTTTCAATCTTAGTTTTTATGTCACATTTTTTTTCGACTTCATGTAAATATTGGTTTTCATCATATGCAAACAAACATTTTTATTGGCATATCTGATATTTTGAACTAATGTTGTAAATTGAGAATTATGCAAACGTTGCGCTTCATCAATGATAATAATATCATAATCATTTACATCAGGGGCATATCTAGTCATATAAATATTCCATCCCCACTCCTCTTGCAGTTTTTTATGTCCATTATTTAATTTTGCACAATGTAAAATAAGGACTTTATAACCAGTGTTTTGCAATTCTTTAGCGATATGATATGTTAATAATGTTTTCCCTGTACCAGCATGTCCTTTTATTGCAATGAAATTTATAGCATCATTGGATAATTGTTTTAATATATTTGAATATATATTTTCTTGCTGAACTGTTAGAAAATATTTTCCAGTTATAAATTTATCCGTTGAATTAAAAGGAGAAACCAAATAATAAGCAGGAGTAAATATCTTATCTAGATTATCATAAACGATAACTTCTTGTTCTAATAATTTGTTGAATAATTCAGCAATATTAACCTCTTTTGCTACATTATTTGTATGCCCATGTATGAATTTATAAATTTTATTATCGCAGGAAACATATGTATAAATATGTGTATCTTTATTAAGGAAACTTAAGT
>CALZHO010000091.1 GCA_945787425.1 uncultured Bacteroidales bacterium | reverse complement strand
GTAAGCCAACAGACCTATGACCAGACCAAAGTGGCATATGACCAACTGAAGCAAAACCTCGCTTTCTTGGAGCAAAACACGTACGTGAAAGCTCCATTCGATGGTGTTATTTCTGCTAAGACCTACGAGGATGGCGAGCTATATGGCGGTCAGCCGATCGTGGTGCTCACACAAGTGAAGAAACTGAAAGCGTTGATTGCAGTGCCAGAGACATATTACCCTATGATTAAAGAGGGTATGAAACTGACTGTGAAGAGCGAAGTGTATCCAGATGAGACTTTCCCTGCAACGATTGAGGTGGTTTATCCAACCATCGACGCTGCGAGCCACACCTTCCAATGCAAGGTGGTTATCCCTAATGCGAGCAAGAAATTGCGTGGTGGTATGTACGTGACTACTACCCTCGGATTGGGCAAGGAGAACACCATCGTAGTACCTTATCAATCGGTAGAGAAACTGATTGGTTCGAACGAACGTTATGTGTTTATCAACGAGAATGGCTACGCTAAGCGCGTGAGCGTGCAACTCGGACAACGCTTTGACGAGAACATTGAAATCATTGCACCTGAAATTAAAGCAGGAGTAGAATACATCAGCGTGGGTCAACACAAACTGGTTGACGGAGTGAAGATTCGCGTATCGAATGAAAAATAACTTCGTTGAATAGTTAGCCCTGCGGGCTGAATAGTTAGCTTTGCTGAGCAACCATTGCTTGCAATGACTTTTCACGAAGTAACTCTTCAGCGGCTAGCCGCTAACAATTCATTTACAAAGTAAATAAAAAAGCTATGGCAATTTATAAAACCGCGATTAAGAATCCCGTAACGACGATGCTGGTGTTCGTTGCGGTGATGATCATAGGTCTGTTCTGCTTCGTGCAACTGCCTGTGGATCAATTTCCTGAGATGGACCCACCCTATGTGATGGTGATGACCACCTATCCAGGTGCGTCGGCGTCCGAGATAGAGACCAATGTCTCGAAAATCATGGAGAATAGTTTGACTTCGGTGGATAACCTGAAGTATATCAACTCTACCAGTAAAGATAATGTCAGTCTTGTAGTACTCGAATTGGAATGGGGGTCCGACATTACGGAAGCCGTCAACGACATACGATCGTTCTGCGACATGGCTAAGAACCAGTTGCCTGACGGTTGTTCGTCGCCTATGGTGTTCAAGTTCTCATCGAGCACCATGCCAATCTGCCAATATGCTATCACGGCAGACGAGTCATATCCTGCACTCGACAAAATCCTCAACGATGAGGTGATTCCACAATTGAACCAAATCAATGGTATAGGTAACCTGTCTGTAGCAGGTGCGCCAGACCGCTATGTATATGTGGATATCGACCAACAAAAATTAGACGCTTTTGGCCTCTCGCTAGAGCAAGTGGGACAAGTCATTTCTGCCAACAACCTCAACCTCTCGTCGGGTACGGTGAAGATGGAGAAGGAGCAATACCAAATGCAGGTGCGCTCTGAGTTCATCGAGAGTCGCGAGATTGAGGACCTGATGGTGACCATGACCCCACAAGGGCAACAAGTATTCGTGCGCGATATTGCTACTGTGCGCGATACTATCAAGGATCTCTCATTGGATGAGAAGACCAATGGTCGTGAAGCAGTGCGTCTGATTGTAGCTAAGCAATCGGGCTCCAACACCGTGCAAGTCTGCGAAGACGTGGATAAAGCATTGAAAAAGATTCAAAAGCAAATGCCTACCGACGTGAAGATCCAAGAGATCTACAACTCGGCTGACAATATCCGCAACTCCATCAACTCCCTTGAGGAGTCTGTGCTCTACGCATTGCTATTCGTGGTGCTCGTGGTGCTCTTCTTCCTTGGCAAATGGCGTGCGACACTCATCATCTCGCTCACTATTCCTATCTCACTGATTGTAGCGTTTATCTACCTGAAGATGGCTAACTCCAGCATCAACATCATCTCGCTCTGTTCATTGACTATCGCTATTGGTATGGTGGTGGACGACGCGGTTGTGGTGCTCGAGAATATCACACGCCATATCGAACGTGGTGAGAGTCCACGCGAGGCATCTATCTACGCTACCAATGAGGTGTGGGTCAGCGTTATCGCTACTACCTTAGTGCTCGTAGCCGTATTCGTGCCACTGACCATGATGGAGGGTATGGCAGGTATTATGTTCAAATCATTGGGCTGGATTGTTACCGTAGTATGCTGTACTTCTACTGTCATCGCTATCAGTCTTACCCCTATGCTCTGCTCTAAACTGCTGAAAGCCAAGAAATTCAAAGTAATTAATGGTAAGTTGGTGGACGATAGCGACAAGAAGTCTTGGTACGACCGCACTATCGTAGCTTTCCTTGACAAGGTGGACAAAGCATACGGCAAATCGCTTGCATGGTGCTTGCGCCACAAGGCATTGACTATTGTTATTCTATTTGCGTTCTTCGGAGCTTCACTCTTGCCATATATTTTTGGCAAAGTAGGTACCGACTTTATGCAACAACAGGACAATGCTCGCTTGAGCGTAACCGTTGAGTTACAACGCGGTACACGCATTGACGAAACCCTCAAAACCGCACGCAAATTGGAAGAGCGTTTTATGGTGCTTGTGCCTGAGATTGAGATGATTGCTACCTCTGCGGGTTCCAATGATGATGACGGTACGGGTGCTATCTTCTCCACCACAATGAACAACACCATCTCTATGACCGTGCGTTTGAACAAAAAGTGGGAACGCGAGCGCACTATTTGGCAGATTGCCGAAGTGCTCCGTCAGGAGATGGCTCAATATCCTGAAATTATTGAATATAAAGCATCTACCAGTGGTGGAGGCCCAGGTGGCGGCAATACTGTAGATATTGAAATCTATGGCTATGACTTCGATATTACCAACCAAATGGCGCAACAAGTCATGGCACTGACCAAGGAACTGCCAGGTGCACGTGACGTCTATGCCGACCGCGATGATGACCGTCCTGAGATAAAGATCGTAGTGGACAAAGAGAAAGCAAGTCGTCTTGGATTGACTTCTGCCACCATATCTTCCTACCTGCGTAACCGCGTGAATGGTATGGCTGTGGGCTTCCTCAAAGAGGATGGTTCGGAGTATGATATCCTCGTTCGTCTCAAAGAAGAAAACCGCAACTCCATCAGCGATGTGCTCGACTTCTCTATCCCAACCCCAACAGGCAAGATTATCAAACTGTCAGAGGTCTGCTCGGTGGACGAGTATTGGGCTCCACCTACTATCGCACGTAAGAGTCGTCAGCGTATTGTGACCGTCAAAGTCACTCCATTCGAGACCACATTGGGCGAACTCGCGCAAGCCATTGAAACACAAGTGCTTCCTCAAGTGGATTCCCCTGCTGGATACACTATGCGTATCGCGGGTGACTACGAAGATCAACAAGAGACATTCGGCAAGATGGGTATGTTAGGTATGCTGATTATCCTGCTCGTGTATATCGTGATGGCATCGCAGTTCGAGTCGTTCAGCAAACCTGCTATCATCATGTTCTCCGTGCCATTTGCGCTCTCGGGCGTGATTATAGCCCTATGGCTCACCAACACTTCTCTGGATATGATTGGCGCACTGGGTCTGGTACTCCTTGTTGGTATTGTGGTGAAGAACGGTATCGTGCTTGTGGACTATATCAACCTCATGCGTGAGCGTGGACACGACCTTAACGAGGCCATCCAGATGTCAGGCGAGAGCCGTCTGCGCCCTGTATTAATGACAGCATTTACCACTATCCTCGGTATGGTGCCAATGGCAGTGAGCCAAGGTGAAGGTGCCGAGATGTGGCAACCATTGGGTATCGTCGTAATCGGTGGTTTGACCGTTAGTACCTTCCTCACCCTCTACATTGTACCTGTCATTTATGGTGCAATGTCTAAGAAAGGCGAACGCGACAAACTCAAGAAAGTACGCGCGAACTTCATCTTCATGGATATTAATGTGAAGGATTGCGAAGAAAATAAGGAGTGAACGAATGAAGGAGTGAACGAACTCATAAAACATTAAATCGTTAAACATTAACTCATTAAGCATTAAACGACATGAAAAGTATAATGATAGTATTCAATCAAGCTAACACCGAACGTGTGGAGTATATGCTTGATATGTTAGAGATACGAGGCTTCACATTCTTTGAAGATGTGCAAGGTCGTGGTAGCAAGAATGGCGATCCACGCCGTGGTACTCACGCATGGCCAGAGATGAACTCATGTGTGATCACTATTGTACCTGACGAAAAAGCACCTGTATTACTCGAAGCAGTCAAGAAACTTGACAAGCGCAACGAAGAAGTCGGTGTTCGTGCCTTTATGTGGAATATTGAGGCAACAGTATAAGCTAAAGGCTAATATCCAAGAAAATCGCCATTGACGTTGGTCAATGGCGATTTTCTTATTTGGCTTCCAGAGACCGGATTCCGGAATCCAGATACCAGATTGCAAAAAAAGAAGCAACCTCTCTCGGATTGCTTCTTGCGGTGCGGACGGGACTCGAACCCGCGACCCCATGCGTGACAGGCATGTATTCTAACCAGCTGAACTACCGCACCAATTCTGTATGTCGCATTTTCTTTTCGAAAGCGAGTGCAAAGGTACTGCTTTTTTTTGATATGACCAAATATTTTTGAAAAAAAATGCAATTTTCTATCATTTTTTTGCATATATGCTCAAAAAATAGTAACTTTGCAGTCTATTCGTAAATTGTAAATAGTCCAATCGTAAATAACAATGTCTGTACACACACATACTACACGCATGACGACCACTCGTCTGCGCCAGATGAAGCAAAATGGCGAAAAGATAGCCATGCTTACCAGTTATGACTTCACGCTCACTACCCTACTCGATGAAGCAGGTATTGACATGATTCTTGTAGGCGATAGCGCCTCTAATATCGTATGCGGCAATGCCTACACGCTCCCCATCACCGTGGACGAGATGATTTTCTTGGCGCG
>CALZHO010000090.1 GCA_945787425.1 uncultured Bacteroidales bacterium | reverse complement strand
CAAGCGCGTTTTGCCTAAATTATTTATGACTTCGCGCTTCTATTTTGATATTACGGAAGGCAAGGACCGTGTGCTGAGTAAAGCCGAAGTACTGGGACGCTTGTGCTACTGCGGCTTCGAGATTGTGGATGAACACAAGATAGGCGACCTCAATTATGTGATAGCACGACGCAAGTTCCGTCCTAAGACCATCGAACGCCGTGTGTATGGTATCTTTGTCAAACTGAATAGAGTAGGTAAGAACGGTAAACAATTCAAGGTCTACAAACTGCGTACCATGCACCCCTATTCGGAGTTTCTCCAAGAGTATATCTACAACCGCTACTCCCTGCAAGAGGGGGGTAAGTTCAACCACGATATTCGTGTCACTACATTAGGACGCATAGCACGTAAGTATTGGTTGGATGAACTGCCAATGATAATCAACCTGCTCAAAGGCGACATGAAGTTAGTGGGCGTCCGTCCTATCTCACAGCACTATTTCTCGCTCTATAGCAAGGAACTGCAAGAGAAACGCATCCATCATAAACCAGGACTGCTCCCTCCGTTCTATGCCGATATGCCAAAAACATTAGAGGAAATCGAAGCATCAGAAATGCGCTATCTGACTAAGTGTGAGGAGAAAGGCACATTCGTAACAGACTTTGTCTATTTCTGGAAAATATGCTATACTATAATCTTCAAACGTGCACGAAGTCATTAACCCTTTCACCTTTCACCTTTCACCTTTCATATCTAAACGCACCTATAAAACTATCAAGTGAAAAAGTATTTATGGATAATAGCATTGTGTGTGTCCTCATGGGCTATGGCGCAGAATATTCCTGTGTCGCTGAGTTATACCCGTTTGTATGATTATTTAGACGAACTCATCACAGACGGTGTTATCACCCACCAAACAGCCATCAGACCGTATACACGCAGCCAAGTAGCTGCTATGCTCGAACAAGCGCAACAGGCGGATACATTACTCAATAGGCGCCAGAAGAAGGACTTGATGTTCTACCTCAATGAGTTTGCTTTGGAGCGCGATACGATGGTAAACAACTATGTGCAATGCACCGACCATAGTACTTTCTCTCTCTCTCTCGCAGATCCGCAGTTCAGCTATAAGACACGCGATAATAACTTCAAACTCCGTTTCCGTCCTATCTTAGGCGCTAATATCACAGCCAGCAAGAAAGGTGCTATCTTACATCGTTGGTACGGTGCCGAACTGCAAATGGATATAGCCAATCACCTCAGTATTTGGGGCAGTCTGCGCGATAACTCGTGGAGTGGTAACTGGCTGAGTAAGGAGTATTTCCCTACCGATATGGCACGAATATACGGTGCGCGTATTCATTATGGTGCTTCGCAACAACAACCCGCACTGACACCATTAGCAGGTGTGCAATACAAAGAAGCCAATTATGGCGGTGACTTCTCCGATTCGAAAGGTGGAATCAACCTCTATACTTGGTGGGGTAGCATTGGTATTCAACGCGAGAATATCACATGGGGAACGGCTTACCATGCTTCTAATATCCTATCAGGTAGAAACCCTGCGGCACCTATGATAACCTTGCAACTCACACCCTGTAAGTGGTTCCAGTTTGACTATTTCCATGCTTGGTTAGTATCTAATGTGCTGGATTCTACATACTATTACCTTGAGAATACTACCAATGGCGATGCATCGTTGATGAACTACCGCCCATACAACAAGTTCATGGCGGCAAACATGTTCACTTTCACGCCGATTAAGCACTTGTCTTTATCTGTGGGTAACTCCATTATCTATGCCGAACAAACCATTCAAGCAGCATACTTGATACCGATTGCTTTCTACAAGTCGTTGGATCACCTGCTGACCAAGGGTGTCAGAACGCAAAACCAAAACTCACAGGTCTTTGCTTCAGTATCTGTTCGCCCCGTTGATCATTTGCACCTCTATGGTTCGTTCTTTGTGGATGAAGTCAAATTCAAACGCTTCAAACCCAGTTATCCAGAGAAGAATCCTATCTCCTATTTAGTGGGCTTCAATTGGTCGGGTTGGCCAATCAAAGGATTGAGTCTGAAGGGCGAGTTTATGCGCTCCTATATCGCATGTTATACTCATTCTATAGATGTATTGACATGGACTTCGAATAGTTACAACATGGGACATTACATGGGCGATAATGCGCAATCTATTTATGCGGAATTGGCATACCGACCCGTGCGCGGATTGCTACTGAAAATGAGTTATACCAATGATACGAAGTATAACTCCTATGCTTATCAGCGGGATAATATCGGCGAAACCATATCGCAAAAGCCGTTTGACCACTGCATATATCGCAATGATGAGTTTCGATTCGATGGAGTTTTCGAAGCGCATCCGAATATGTATCTCACCTTGTCTGTGGGCTACAATCATGCACGCGGCTTTGATAACCTGAAGGAAAACGCACTCCCCAGCGAAGATATAGGCAATGCACAGCATTATTTAGATAAGTTCTGCCCATTGTACTATCAAGGCAAAAACTTGTATGTACAAGGCGCATTCTCCTTTGGCTTCTAACCCCTCATAGTTTTCACTTTTCAGATTTCACCTTTCAGATTTCACCTTTCACTTTTCACCTTTCACATGTCTTGCAGCGTAATCATACTCAATTGGAATGGCGAAGCAATGTTGCGCCGTTTTTTGCCATCTGTCATAGCCCACACACAGTCGGATGACGTGGAGATTGTAGTAGCAGATAATGGCTCAACAGATGAATCATTGGCATATCTGCGCACGCAACCAATACGCGTGATAGAGTTAAAACAAAATTACGGCTTTGCGGAGGGGTACAATCGTGCTATTGCTCAAGTGGATTCTGAATATGTAGTATTGCTGAATTCCGATGTGGAAGTTACGGAGGGATGGTTAGATACCTTATTAACATACATGCGTGCGCACGCGAATGTGGCAGCTGTACAACCCAAAGTACTTAGTTGGCAATCCAAAGAGGATGCAATAGCCATAGGCAACAACAATATACGATTTGAGCATGCAGGTGCTGCTGGAGGTATGTTGGATTGTTTGGGTTATCCCTATTGCCGTGGACGTTTACTCACGCATCTGGAAGTGGATAAGGGTCAGTATGATACGCCTGTTCCTATTTTCTGGGCATCAGGTGCATGTATGATGATACGCCGCAATGTGTATATGCAAGAGGGTGGGTTAGACGCCGAATTCTTTGCTCACCAAGAGGAGATTGACCTCTGCTGGCGTCTGCATTGTCGTGGATATGAAGTGATGGCTGTTCCACAATCGGTGGTGTATCATGTGGGAGGAGGAACATTGGAATACGAGAGTCCAAGAAAAACTTTCTTGAATTTCCGCAACAATCTGTTGATGCTTTATAAGAATCTTCCTACTATAAAATGGCTATTGGTCATGCTCGTTCGCTTGCCGTTGGATTATGTGGCTGCATTGCAAATGCTATTGAGCGGCAAGTGGCTGAATTTCAAAGCGGTATGCCAAGCAAGATACGCCTTTTGGCAATTGCGAACAAAATACAAAAACATAAAATTAGACAATCTTCGCAGGTCAAAAATCGCTTATCCTACCACCATATGCAGAAGGAGTATCATTTTTGATTATTACCTGTTGAGAAAAAGAAAATAATTTTTTTTGCACGAAATATTTGCATATATCGCAAAAAAGTAGTACCTTTGCAGTCGAAATGAATGAGGGGACCCGAAACGGTTCCCTCAATTTTATAAATCAAAGAATTATGATAGATAAACAATTGGTACAAAATCTCATTCTTGAGAAGTTGCAAGGCACGGGTTATGAGTTGATTACCTTGAAGATTAGTGCTCAAAACGAAATCTTGATTGAGGTAGATAAGTTAGACGGTGTGGATGTGGAGTTTTGTGCAGAGGTGAATCACTATTTGGTGGAGCAACTGGAGGCGCAAGGCATAGAGGACTACTCCTTGGAAGTGGGTAGCGTGAGTTTGACTGCGCCATTCATAACGAAAATGCAATACGATAAGCATCTCAACCACGATGTGGAAGTGTTAGCAGCGGATGGCAAGAAATACCGTGGTGTGCTGGTAAGTGTGGACGAAGAGAGTTTTGCTATTGACACCGAAGTGATGGTGGCAGTAGAAGGCAAGAAACGCAAACAAAAAGAGATTCAGACCCTCACCTTCGCCTACAACGCTGTCAAGTACACCAAATACGATTTGAAATTCTAACGACCTTAAAGTCCTTAACGACCTTAAAGTCCTTACTCGAATATAATTAAAACAAAATAAAAATGGCTACAAAACAACAACCATCAATCAATTTGATTGACATTTTTTCAGAGTTCAAAGAACTCAAAAACATTGACCGCCAAACATTTATCAATGTGTTGGAGGATTCGTTTCGCAATGTGATTACTAAAATGTATGGTACTGACGCCAATTACGATGTGATTATCAACCCAGACAAAGGCGACTTGGAAATTTATCGCAACCGTCTTGTCATGGAAGATGATGACGTGGCAAACCCAGATACGCAAGTTGGAATCACGGAGGCGTTGCAATTGGATGATGAGGCAGAAATCGGTGAAGAAGTGACAGACAAAGTGGAATTCTCCTCTTTTGGTCGTCGTATGATTCTGAACCTCCGTCAGACATTGGCAAGCCGTATCTTGGACTTGCAAAAGGAAAATCTGTACCTTCGCTATTCTGAGATGCTGGGTCAGGTCGTTAGCGGCGAGTTGTATCAAGTATGGAAAAAAGAGATGCTTTTGCTCGATGATGAAGGCAATGAACTCTACTTACCTAAGCAAAACCAAATCCCAACCGATTTCTATCGCAAGGGTGACACCGTGCGCGCCGTAGTGGTACAAGTGGATAATAAGAATCAAAATCCTAAGATCATTCTTTCTCGTACTTCACCATTGTTCTTGCAACGCCTTTTCGAGCAAGAAGTACCAGAGGTACATGACGGGCTGATTGCTA
>CALZHO010000089.1 GCA_945787425.1 uncultured Bacteroidales bacterium | reverse complement strand
CTTGTTGCATCTCACAGGGCAAGCCGACAAGACGCCTGAGACCAAAGCCCAGATGACTGCCAAAGAGGAAGATGCTCTCCGCCGCTTGCACCTCTAACCCCTCTATTTTTCATTTCCAGTATAGACAAAATGACATGAACCACATGTCAACCAACATGCATACAATGAACAATATTTACTAACCCTATCCCGAAAAACGGGGGCACTTCAAACAAATAAAAAATCACACTTTTTCGCCTAATCTCTTGCATATATAATTTTTTTTCCGTACCTTTGCAAGCAATATCTGTTATACGCTAACCCCAACCCACATTGCGGTGGGCGATAAAGATATCAGAAATACCGAAAAAACATACACTTAACATCTAAAACTAAACACGTTATGGCTAAAGTTTATCAAGCTAACGAGATTAAGAACATTGCCCTCATGGGTGGCAGTGGTTCGGGTAAGACTACCCTCATGGAATCCATGCTCTTCGAGTGCGGGGTCATCAAACGTCGCGGAACCGTCGAAACACAATCTACCGTCTGCGACTATTTCCCAGTAGAAAAAGAATACGGCTATTCAGTCTTTTCTTCAGTTTGCAACATCGAGTTCAACAACAAAAAACTCAATATCATCGACTGCCCAGGTTCAGACGACTTCTGCGGTGGTGCTATCACCGCACTCCACGTGTCTGACACCGCAATCATCACCCTCACCGCGAATGGCGGCGTAGAGGTGGGCACACAAAACAACTTCCGCCGCGCTGAGAAAGCTAAGAAACCTATCGCTTTCGTTATCAACAAGTGCGACCACGAGAACGCTGACTTCGAGCGTACCTTCAACGAACTCAAAGAGGTGTTTGGCAACAAATGTACCCTCTTCCAATATCCTATCAACGCAGGCAAGGACTTCAACGCTGCTATTGATGTACTCCAAGGCAAAATGCTCGTTTGGAAAGCAGAAGGTGGCGCGCCTGAAGCTAAAGATATCCCAGAGAGCGAGAAAGCTACTGTAGAAGAGATTCGCGCTCAACTCCTCGAGTGGGCTGCTGAGTCCGACGAGACTATCATGGACAAGTATTTCGAGCAAGGAACCCTCTCTGATGACGAGCTCATGCAAGGTCTTAAGACCGTCTTCGCAGAAGGCAGCATGTATCCTGTTATCTGCACCAGCGGTCTGAAGGATATGGGTATCCGCCGCCTTATGGGCTTCCTTGGCGAGATGACTCCATCTGTAGCAGACGCTCCAAAACCATTGACAGTCAATGCAGAAGAAGTGGCTCCTGTGGCTACGGCTCCTACCTCTGCTTTCATCTTCAAGACATCGGTTGAGCCACACATCGGTGAGGTGAACTACTTCAAGGTGATGCAAGGTACCCTCAAGCCAGGTGATGATGTATTGAACATCGATCGCGGCACCAAAGAGCGTATCTCGCAACTCTATTCAGTGGCTGGTAACATCCGCGTTCCTGTAGAGGAAGTTTCTGCTGGTGACATCGCTGCTACTGTGAAACTCAAAGACACCCGCACAGGCAACACCCTCAACGCAAAAGACTGCGAGAACCAATACCCTGCTATCTCTTATCCAGATCCTAAGTACCGCCGTGCTATCAAGCCAGTTAACGAGGCTGACTCAGAGAAACTCTCTGCACTCCTCACCCGTATGCACGAGGAGGACGCTACCTGGGTTGTAGAGCAATCTAAGGAGTTGAAGCAAGTCATCGTTTCAGGTCAAGGTGAGTTCCACCTTCGCACCCTCAAATGGCGTCTGGAGAACAACGATAAGATGATGGTTACTTTCGAGGAGCCAAAGATTCCTTATCGTGAGACTATCACCAAGTCTGCTCGTGCTGACTATCGTCATAAGAAACAATCTGGTGGTTCTGGTCAATTCGGCGAGGTACACCTCATCGTAGAGCCATACGTAGAGGGCGAACCAGTAAAAGAGGTTTATAAGTTCGGCAACCAAGAGTATCGCATCACTGTTCGTGATACACAAGAGATTCCACTCGAGTGGGGCGGCAAACTTGTGCTTATCAACTCTATTGTAGGTGGTGCTATTGATGCACGCTTTATCCCTGCCATCTTGAAGGGTATTATGGATCGTATCGAGCAAGGTCCTTTGACAGGTTCTTACGCTCGCGACGTACGCGTGATTATCTACGATGGTAAGATGCACCCAGTAGATTCCAACGAAATCTCCTTCCGTTTGGCAGGTCGCAACGCCTTCGCAGAGGCGTTCAAGAACGCTAATCCAAAACTGTTGGAGCCTATCTACGAGGTTGAGGTATTCGTACCAAGCGAGATCATGGGTGATGTGATGTCTGACATCAACGGTCGCCGTGGTATGGTGCTCGGTATGGAGACCGAGAAGAACTTCACCACTTTGAAGGCATTGGTTCCTTTGAAGGAGATGAGTTCTTACTCTACGACATTGTCTTCTCTCACGGGTGGTCGTGCTACCTTCACCATGAAGTTCAAGAGCTACGAGCTCGTTCCTGGTGATGTACAAGACAAACTCATCAAGGAGTACGAAGCAACTCAAAAGGACGAGGATTAATTCCGCAATATCCGAATATTCAACAAAAAAAGAATTGCAACTCTGGTTGCAATTCTTTTTTGTTACACGATTTTGTAATCACCTATTTCTTCTTTTTCTTCTGGAGCATCTGACGATCTGGTGTTTGCAAAGGACGTAATGCCAGGCGCTTCATCATCTCATCAAACTCAGGGAAATTACAATCTAACGCCCCATGCGACAGCACACTGATATCATCTTTGAGTCGCTCTATACCAGACTCTTGTTCACGATTCCAGATGGCATTCTTCTGACGCATGCATTGAGCTATATATACAATCATAGTTTGTCGCTTCTCTACATCCGACTCCTCTACTGCCAATTGCACCATATCTTGCACGATGCGTCCGTAATTGCGCATACGCACTACTGTTGTTTTTCTCAAATTACCTTGTTCCATATTATCTTACCTTTAATCTCTAACCTTAAACTTATTTCTTTTTTATCAAATAAATCATCGTAGGATAGTGGTCTGCATAGCCATTTTGCCATACGCCACTCTTCACAGTACGGAATGGAGTACCCTTATCCTTTCCCTCTTGCACGGTCAAGAATGGTTTGTTGAAGATCTGCGACTTCCAATATACCCACTTGCCGTCTTCCACCTTCGCATTCATCAGTGGCTCAGAAATCATAATTTGGTCAAATAGGTTCCAACTACCTTGATAAGCTAAACTACCGATGCCTCTATCCAGTTTTTGCCACATGGTATTGAAGAATCCCTGTGGCTCTACTTCCTCACGCGTTTTCTTTGCACCCATAATTACCGCACAACTATGATTGAATGGGTCATCGTTCAAGTCACCCATCACAATAATCTTGGCACGAGGTTCTTTCATATAGATACTATCCGCCACATGCTTCACCAACATAGCTGCTGTATCACGTGTAGCACGGCTACTCTCCTCGCCACCCGAGCGACTGGGCCAGTGATTGACACTGATATGAATCTTATCCATCACAATCTTGCGATTGTCGTCCAACATATAACCTGACACCCACAACTGCAAACGGCTTCTAACTACGCCGCCATCTGCATAATGTGCCTTGAGTTCATATCCCTTGGGCTGACCTACTGGCTTAAACATATCAGGGTTGTACAAGAAACCCACATCTATACCACGGCGGTCAGGGCCCTCCAAGAGGATAGGCACATAATTGCGATTATGTTTCTCTTTCAGTTCACGGCAAAGGTCATGCAAACAGCCAATATTCTCCACCTCCGAAACGCCCACACAGGCAGCACCTCGAGGATCCTCATCCGTACCCAACTGAGCAATAGCATACGCCATATTCTGAATCTTCTGCTCATACTTGAACTTGGTCCACTTCATACCGCCGTCAGGCAAATACTCATAGTCGTTTTTACCCTCATCGTGAATGGTGTCAAAGACGTTCTCTAAGTTATAGAATGCCACACAACGAAGTATCATTTCTTCGGACTGCGCACTAAGCGGAGAAAGCATTACACATGCCAAAATTGCCACAAAAGCAAATCGTAAATTGATAAGTTTCATAATTTTTCGTTATTTGTTTGCAAAATTACTACTTTTTTTTGGATTGTACAAAAGTTTTTTGTAATTTTGCAGAGAATTTTACACAAAACCATTAAAACGTTTAAAACTTTTAGAACACTTAAAACAAAATCGAGTATGTCATCCGTAAACAAAGTTATTTTAGTAGGCAATGTGGGTAGTGACCCAGAAGTTCGTTACTTAGAACGTGGTACAGCCATTGCCAATTTCAATCTTGCCACCACAGAACGCGGTTATACGATGCAGAACGGCACCCAAGTACCTGACCGCACTGAGTGGCACCCTATCGTTCTTTGGCGCAATCTTGCTGAATGGGCAGAGAAATATGTACGCAAAGGCATGAAACTCTATGTAGAGGGCAAACTGCAAACCCGCACATGGGAGAAAGACGGACAAGTTCGCCGCAAGACAGAGATTATTGCTGAGAATATCCAAGTTCTTTATCGTCCTGCAGATTATAAAAGTCCTAATAGTCAAAATGTGGAAAATGCAACAGAAACTCCTTTGCCAGAGGAACAGACCAATATTCCCACATTAGAAATAGAAGATATTTTCTAAGAAAGAAATCCGCTACCTTGATAGATAGCGGATTTTTTTACCCTTTCATTTATTTGCCCACACTCACAGAGCATCCAACAGCCATATTCAATCGCTGGTCTCCCGCTTGAGCGATAGGAAGTATCAAATTTTCCTTGTTCAACTGCCAAGGGCGTAGCATCACATTGGCAAATCCCTTTACAGAACAATGTTCAAATGCCCACGTCTTATGTAGTTTTAATCCAACCATTGCTATCGCAAAATCGCCCTGAAATCCTGTATATAAACTCTTGGCGGGTGTCATTCCCAATCGAGCATCCAACTGCCAATTCTCTCCC
>CALZHO010000088.1 GCA_945787425.1 uncultured Bacteroidales bacterium | reverse complement strand
ACAAGTGGCAGTGATGGACAGCACACTCGTAGAAGGCAGCGAGGATATTGTGATGCACATTGAGCCCATGGACAAGACACGCAAACCACACAACTATTTCAACCGCGTGCGCCTCCTCACCTCATCGCCCGATAGCCTTCTCGTACTCCCCGATAGCACGACACATTATCAACTACGCCTGCAAGGCAAAAAAAATGTCTATGGCGTGAGTCTGGAGACACCTACGGGTGTGATTGTGGATAATATACCGATGCGCGGTTGCTCGGGAAACATCTTTACGAAGATAGATAGCACGCAACTCAGCGACTTCTACCGCGAGACCAATACACGATTGATTATCTTGCAGTTTGGCGGTAATATGATTCCGCAAACCGAGAACCCCTCCACCATCAGTGGGTATGTGCGTAGCACGCTGCGCCAACAGATACGTTACATCCGCGCTTGCGCGCCACAGGCGTCGATATTGTTTATTGGTCCGAGCGATATGTCCACTCGCATTGACGGTAAGATGACCACCTATCCGCTGGTGCCATACATGGACAAACTGCTCAAAAAAATGGCAGCCGAAGAGCAGATAGCCTACTGGAGTATGTACGATGCTATGGGTGGAAAAGATAGCATGGTCAGATGGGTAGAGAAAGGATTGGCAGGTAGCGATTATGTACATTTTACTCGCTCGGGAGCGAATAATATCGGTAAAAAATTGTACAACTGGATAGAGGAAGGTAAAAACTGAAAGGTGAAAGGTTAAAGGCGAAAGTCGAAAGGTGAAAGGCGAAAGGTGAATGGTTAAAGGCGAGGGAATGGATTTTTTACAGCATATATTTGGATTTAACAGCGAGAGTCCGCTACTATTCACCCAGTTCTATTTCTGGGCGTTTTTTGCATTGGTGTATGCGGTGTTTGCGCTGATAATGGAGGTAGGTGCGCGTGGCGAGAAGGCGAGAAGGCGAGAAGGCGAGAGGCGAGAGGCAAGATTACACCTGCGCAATATCTTCCTGATGGCTGTGAGTTGGTTCTTCTACTATAAGACCAGCGGACTATTCTTGCTGATATTGATCTTCGTGACCATCAGCGATTGGCTGATAGCGAAGCGGATATATGAGGCGAAAAGCGAAAGGTTAGAGGCAAGAGGCGAAAAGGCGATGAGGCGAGCGAAATGGTGGCTGGCGCTGAGTGTGGTGATAGATTTGGGGCTGCTGTGCTACTTCAAGTATGCCTATTTCTTCACGAATGTAGTGAACGACCTGCTCGGTACGGAGTTTGCCGTGTTTGATATATTTGCGTACATCGGCAACGGTTTCTCTGAAAGTGGACGATTCATGGTGGATAAGATTATTTTGCCAGTGGGTATATCGTTCTACCTTTTCCAAGTGATGTCCTACACGATCGATGTGTATCGCGGATTGGTGAAACCCGTGAAAAACATCTTGGATTTTGGATTCTATGTGAGTTTCTTTCCTGGATTGGTGGCTGGTCCCATCGTGCGCGCCAACGAGTTTATTCCACAACTGTACAAGCCCTTCTGTTTGAGCCGCCGTCTGTTTGGACTGGCCGTATTCTGGATACTGAACGGATTGATTAAGAAGATTGTTCTGAGCGATTATCTGGCAGTCAATCTGATTGATCGCGTATTTGATAACCCATTGCTATTCAGCGGATTTGAAAACTTGTTCGCTTTGTTTGCTTACTCGCTGCAAGTGTATGCCGACTTCTCGGGTTATACAGACATAGCCATCGGTATAGCGATGCTGATGGGTTTCTATCTGCCACAGAACTTCGATTCGCCATACAAGTCGCGCAATCCGCAGGAGTTTTGGCGCAGGTGGCATATGTCGCTCAGCCGCTGGCTGAAGAGTTATCCGCGATTATGTGTATATCCCATTGGGCGGCAACCGCAGCATTATGGGTAAGCCAGTGAAGAATAAGCTTGCTGCAGGCAACTTTAACTCGTTCATAACGATGTTGTTGGGTGGTCTTTGGCATGGGGCGAGTTGGAACTTCGTCATCTGGGGTGCGCTGAATGGGGCGGGTATGATCGTGTATAAAGTGTGGGCAAAGATGAATTGGAATATCAAAATGCTACTGATGAGTGTGCTGATGGGTTGTTTGTGGGTAGCTTATAGTATGCTGAATGCGCCGATTTGGAATGTATTCTTCGTATGGGGAATAGCATTATGGATAGGAACAGCGATTCGGTATGCCTATTGGTGGTGGGAACGCATCCAGATGAGACGTGGCAACCTACTCACGTCTTTCGCCTCTCGCCTCTCGCCGATAGCCCATCATCTCTCTACTGTATGGGCGGTAGCACAGACCTTTGTATTCATCACTTTCACACGATTATTTTTCCGTTCGGGTAGTAACCTTGACCCTGCTACAGCCAACCAAGAGGCATGGGAGACAGCTACGAACATGGTGAATCAGATTGGCGGAGCATGGAACAGCCGTATCATCCCCGACTTCTTGTGGGAGTATCGGTATGTGGTGATACTGTTTGTATTGGGTATGGTGGTGCACTGGCTTCCCAAGCGTGTAAAACGTTGGTATAGAATACGCTTCTGTCAGTTGCCCATTTGGGCAATCATATTGATTGCCGTGGCAGCTATAATAGGCGTATATCAGTTTGTAACGGCTGATTTGCAAGCGTTTATTTATTTCCAATTCTAACCCTTAAAACTTTTAAAACCTTTAGAACTCTTCAACATGATAATAGGCATTACAGGCGGCATCGGAAGTGGCAAGAGCACAATTGCAAAACAATTGCGCGAGATGGGGTATGCCGTCTATGACACCGATAGCGAAGCCAAACGTCTGATCATGGAAGACGCTGGTCTGCGCCAACAGATAGAACAACTATTTGGCAAAGAAGTGTATCAAGATGGCGTGTACCAAACGGCTTTGGTAGCGCAACGCGTGTTTGCCGACAAGTCATTGCTTGCCCAACTCAATGCCATTGTGCACCCCGCAGTTAGAGCGGATATTCTGCGGTGGGCACAAAAAATCAACCACGCTACACCACGCTACACCATGCTACACAATACCACACCATGCTTTGTAGAATGTGCCATTCTCTACCAAGCGGGGTTTGATACGCTTTGTGACAAAGTGGTGGTAGTGACAGCCCCTGAGGAAGTGCGCCTGCAACGAGCTGTGGTCCGTGATCACTCTACCATAGAGAAAGTGCGCGCACGCATGCGCGCACAAGAGGTGGAAAAAGACATTGAGCGAGCCGATTTGATTGTAAATAATGACGGAAAAACAGAAATTACAGCCATTTGCTTGCAAATACGAATTTTTTTTTGTAACTTTGCAGGCTGAATTGTATTGCATAGATTATCATAAATAAAAATGGTAGATAATCAACTCATATTTCGTAGTTTTGCGAGTGGTAGTAGCGGTAACTGCTATTTCTTGGGTACCTCTAAATGGGGTATCCTGATTGATGCGGGTATCTCTGCGCGCACCATACAGAAGAACCTGCGCGAAATGGGGTTGGACTATGCCAATATAATGGGTGTGCTCATCACACATGACCACGCCGACCATATTCGCGCCGTAGGCACCTTGGGCGAACGAGTACATCTGCCAATATACTCCACGCGTACGATTCACGATGGCATTGACCGCAATTATGGTGTGCGCGAAAAACTGCGCACCTCACAACGATACATAGAGAAAGGTGTGGAATGGGAATTAAACGGCATGAAAATCAACACATTCGGTATATCGCACGACTCAAGTGAATGTGTGGGCTATGTGATTGATTTCATGGAACAACGCTTCATGATTGCCACCGACTGTGGGCAGCCCAATCTGACGATGGAGTCATATATCAACACCGCCAACCACATCGTAATCGAAGCTAACCACGATGAGTCGATGCTGCTGAATGGTCCCTACCCCACCTATTTGAAAGAGCGTATTCTGTCACCCAAGGGGCATCAGAGCAATACTACCTGCGGCACTATCTTAGCACGCAATTGGCATAGTCAGATGCGCAATATATTCCTATGCCACCTTAGCCACGAAAACAACGATCCGAACGTGGCATTAGAAACCATAAAAGAGATATTATTGGAAGAAGGCATCATGCCAGGCGAGGATTTATTCATTACGCCGCTCAATCGATTAGAGCCGAGTGCGGTGTACATACTCAACGAAAATATTATTACCCAAAAATCATAATCACATATGGATAAGCTTGTTATCATTCCCACCTATAACGAAAAAGAGAATATCGAAGCCATCATCACGGCCGTAATGAACCTGCCATTGGGCTTTCATGTACTGATTATTGATGATGGTTCACCCGATGGCACAGCAGCCATCGTCAAGGAACTGATGCAAAATCGCTTTCAGGGCAGATTGCATCTGTTGGAGCGTGCAGGCAAACTGGGATTAGGAACTGCCTATATCACAGGATTCAAGTGGGCTATTGAGCACAAATATGACTATATATTTGAGATGGACGCCGACTTTTCGCACAATCCAGATGACCTGCTGAAGTTATACGACGCGTGTGCCAACCAGGGGGCAGACGTGGCTATCGGAAGTCGCTATGTGACAGGTGTCAACGTGGTGAACTGGCCTATGGGACGCGTATTGATGTCGTATTTCGCCAGCAAATATGTGCGCTTTGTGCTGGGCGTAGATATCCATGACACGACAGCGGGATTCAAGTGCTATCGTCGCCAAGTGTTAGAAACCATCGAACTGGACAAGATTCGATTCAAAGGTTATGCCTTCCAAATTGAGATGAAATACACTGCATACAAGTGCGGATTCACCATCAAAGAGGTGCCTATCATCTTTATCAATCGCGTGTTGGGTACCAGCAAGATGTCTGGAGGAATATTCTCGGAGGCATTGTTAGGCGTCATCAAACTGAAGATTAGCTCTTGGACACGCAAGTATCCACAGAAAAACGCTTAGGCGTTTTTCGCGTTTAGAGGTGAAAAGTGAAAGGTGAAAAGTGAAAGGTGAAAGGTTAGGAGATTTGAAAAAGTATATAT
>CALZHO010000087.1 GCA_945787425.1 uncultured Bacteroidales bacterium | reverse complement strand
CTCTGGCACAACGCCATATCATCACCTATATCCCGCACGATACTGCCAATACGCTGACGTTCACGCAAGAACGACAAACCGATATTTATCTGCCTACTACCATATATGACAACCATCGCCAACAGTATATCGAAAAACTGAAGGCGATGGTAGAATATGCTGACAATAATCTCTATTGTCGTTCGCAATTGCTATTATCCTATTTTGGCGAAACTGATGCCGCCACCTGCGGCAGTTGCGATGTATGCCGTCAGAAGGCAAAAAGCGAAAAGCAATGATTACCTACGTGTGCTTCCGCCTGCTGCGCGAGAAGATGAACTTCCACCAGACGAACGCATCGAAGAACTCCCCGATGAGTAACTGCCTGCAGACGAACGCATAGATGAACTACCAGATGAGCGTACAGTCGAACTGCTACCAGAACGCATAGGCTCTGCACTGGAACGGTTGATGGTTGTAGCAGAAGAGCGTGTAACGGTAGAGCGTGTAGCCGTAGGCGTAGTAGAAACTCTATTGACCGTACTTGAAGAGCGCACAGGTGTAGAAACTCGTGTAGTAGTGTTCTGCGAACGCGTAGCTGTCTGAGATACAGAAGCGCTTCGTGTGGCTGTACGCACGTTGGTATTAGCAGTACGAGTAGCGGTACCACGTTCCACAGCCGAACTGCGATCTGTAGTACGAACATTCGTACTACCAAAAGTGCGTGTTGCCGTGCTACGTGAAGAGACGCGAGTGGTGCCACCAGTTACGTTGCGTGAAGGTGTTGCTGTGCGCACTGCCGCTGCGCGAGTACGGTCGATATCTCGTGCGTTACTATAGTTGCGCGAAGCATTGCGCGTAGCAAACGAACGCTCAGGATGGCGCGTAGCATAATCGCTACGGCTCACCGTCTGACGCATAGGGCGATATTGCGCATGATAATGATGACCTGTACGATAGGTGCAGATAGGATGGTAGTGATGATGCCAATAGCAATGATCCCAATACAAATGATGGGCTATACAATGATATGGATGCCACCATGTTGGCCAATAGTCCCAATAAAATGGCGAATGCCAACATACCCATGACGGTCCCCAGAACCAGTCATATATGATTGGACGGTAAATATATACAGGTTCGATGATATAATCCGCGCCATAGATATACTCATCACCTATCACCTGCACAGTCACCGACTCTGACTCGGGGTCTTTTTCTACAAAAATCGACGCTACATCTTGATACACATCCTTCGCCAATACCGCTTGGATTACTACCAAGTGGCGGCTCTGGTCAGCAGTCTCTATCACACGCAGATAGTCCACATTGCCATCACCATTTAAGTCAAGGTTGGAAAAAGCAGAGTCAGGGTTATTGAGCAACTGTTCGAACTGCTCCAAATCTTTCGCTTGTCCAAAAAGAGTAGCCACAGTCTTGAGGTTAAGATCCTGCGATATGTCGGAATTAGTGGCAGTGACAGTTACCGTCTGGTCAGCTCTCAAAAACGACAATGACCACATGCCAATTGTCGATAGAATGAAAAATAAAAATAAACGTCTCATGTTACACCAATTTTAGATTGTGATACATCTTCTCCTTTTTAGTTTGCATATAGCGCAAGTTGTAGGGATTAGGAGCGATCTCTATTGGTATATTCTCCACAATTTCTATGCCAAAACTTTCCAACCCTACTCGTTTCACGGGGTTGTTCGTAATCAGTCGCAGTTGCTTAGCCCCCATCAGTTGAAGAATTTGTGCCCCTACTCCATAATCACGTTCATCGGGTTGAAAACCCAGATGAATATTCGCTTCTACCGTATCTTCGCCTTGCTCTTGCAGTTTATAAGCACGAATCTTATTCATCAGTCCTATGCCACGTCCTTCCTGATTCAGATAGACAATAATACCCTTACCCTCTTTCTCCACCATTTGCATAGCCTTGTGCAGCTGTTCGCCACATTCGCAACGCATCGAACCAAAGATGTCGCCTGTCATGCACGATGAGTGCACACGGCATAGAATAGGTTCACCATCAGACCATTCACCTTTTTGCAAAACGATATGCTCCAATCCGTTGTTGAGTTGACGGAAAGGCGTCAGCATAAACTCACCAAAAGCGGTAGGAAGACTCACGGTCTCGCCACGCTCGACCAGACTATTGGCAATAGGCGATTGGTTATTGGCGATAGGCGACTCGTGCTTCATGCGATAGGCAATAAGGTCCTTAATGGAAATGAGGCTCAGTCCGTATTGCTCTGCCACAATCTCCAACTGTGGCATACGCGCCATGGTACCATCTTCGTTCATGATCTCAATGAGTGCCGCTACAGGTTGCAATCCTGCCAGACGCACCAGATCCACTGCTGCTTCCGTATGTCCAGCACGCTTCAACACCCCTCGCTCCTGTGCATACAGCGGGTTGATATGTCCAGGACGACCAAAGTCTTGCGGTTTGGAAGTAGGGTCTGCCAATGCACGAATGGTAGCAGCACGATCTTCTGCACTCACACCCGTGGTGCAGCCCTCCAATTTATCAACAGTCACCGTAAAGGGAGTACCCAGCATAGAAGTATTGTTAGACACCTGATGCACTAAATCCAGTTCCGCACAGCGGGTCTCTGGCAGCGGCACACACAGCACACCACGCCCGTGCTGGAGCATGAAGTTTACCTTCTCAGGAGTTATCTTCTCTGCAGCGATAATAAAATCGCCCTCGTTCTCACGGTCTTCATCGTCCACGACTATCACGAATTTACCTTCTCGGATGTCTTCAATAGCTTTCTCAATTGTATCCATATCTTATATATAAATCGTTTCAGTTTAACTAACAGTTTTACCCACGCATCAGTATTAAACAAAGTAGAATCAGTAGCGGCTTTATATGTGAGGAATATACCTATCGGCAGCAGCACAAACGAACTTAGCCACATACCTGCCCAACAGGGCCACAACGCTTCGCGAGCCATCTTGTATCCAGTATTGTCAATGATATAATAAATGATAAACATTACCACCGATATCACGACTGGCATACCCAATCCGCCTTTGCGGGTGATAGCGCCTAACGGCGCACCGATAAAGAAGAAGACCAAACATGCGAATGCTAACGTAAACTTACGATGCAGTTCTATCTCATGACGACGGATATACCGCTGATAATCGTTAAGCATCAAGGCATTGTAATCAATCTGATCGCGTTGCGCTTTGGCTTTTTCCAACGCAGCCGATGCAACCCTATATCGTTCATCGGGTGATAGGTTTGCCAATAATGAGTCTAAGTCATACACCTTGTTGCTTGGCGCACCCACGGCATCTTCCTGTAAATTGCGCCCCGACTTACGCTCTCTGCCAAAATAGCGATTTTCCACTATCGACGCACTCTGCTCAGCACTCCTGTTATGCGCCAAGACTTGCACAGAATCAATGGATTGCACCAATTCAGTGACATTCTTCGATACATGTTGGTCGCTCAGTACATCTTCGTTGTAGCGATTGAACTCCATATCAAAATCTATCAGCAACTGCTTCATTGCAAACGATTCGCGACGATATGGAATATTCTTCTCTGATTTCGTAGCCCGTTTTTGTTTACGATCAAGATTTTCAAACGACTCGCCACTATACAAGCGCAATAACAGGTATTTCTTGTCATCTGTAAAATAGATTCGCCCTGAGTCAGCAACCATCACTGTAGCGTTCTGAAATCCCTCTGAGTAGTCATAGATCATCATATCATAGAGCATACCTTTCAGAGGGTCCTTAAGGCGAACATAAATATTATAGCCATCTATACCATCATAAAACTCCCCTTGCGGGATATCCAATTCAGGCGATTTCTGGCGCAACGAGAAGATCAACGCCCACAACTTCACTTGTGATACAGGTAGCACATAATTAGAAAATAGAAACGCACCTCCGCAAATCAAAAACAGCGATATGGTTAATGGTCGCATGATACGAAATAGACTCACCCCCGCCGCTTTCATTGCCGTGAGTTCGGATTTTTCGCCCAAGTTGCCAAAGGTCATCAACGACGCCAGCAGAATAGCCAATGGCAATGCCAATGGCACTACAGTAGCCACCGCATAGATAAAGAACTCTGCCAATACCATCACTTCCACACCCTTACCGACGAGGTCCTTGACATGCATCCATACAAACTGCATCAGCAGAATGAAGATACATATCATAAACGTCATCGCCAAAAGCCCAAGAAAGTGCTTGAGCAAATAGGAATCTATTTTCTTTATAAATCGCAAAATATATAACTTCTATTTTATTCCGTTTTCAAAGTATCAGCAGTAAAGTTCATGGGCAACAAATCAGCAGCACTATCGAACAAATAACACGTATTCTCACCATAAAGAACCACTTGCATAGGTTGTCCATATCGATGTTCCGTTTCCAACATCACTTGTCGGCATGCACCACACGGACTGGCGGCGTCTTTGGTAAAATGCCCATTCGTATAACATGCAATAGCCAATGCTACTACACGTGTATTGGGATTATTCGCGTTGGCAGCGAACAGTGTCGTTCGCTCTGCACACAATCCACTTGGATAGGCAGCATTCTCCTGATTGCTACCTGCAACTATTTGTCCGTCAGCCAGTAATGCCGCAGCACCCACATGATAATGTGAATAAGGACAATACGCATTTTGGGTCATTGCTTTGGCCTTTTCCACTAATTGACGCATAGATGGATTCATCTCATCAAGCGTACATGCAGTCACTTTTGTTTCTACTATTACTTCTTTCATAACCGAATGATTTGGGTATTTTTATCCAAATAAAGTGCAAAGGTACGTTTTTTTTTGCATATATGCAAGAAAAACAGAAGAAAGATACAAAAAAGAGCCGAGAACATGCCTCGGCTCCTTAATAATATATTCAGTCTGAGAATTACTCAGCCATCAAAAGCTCCATGATGGTGCAAGCTGATTTAGCCACTGGGCTACCAGGACCGAAGATTGCAGCTACACCTGCCTTGTAGAGGTAGTCATAGTCTTGCGCTGGGATTACACCACCAGCGATAACCATGA
>CALZHO010000086.1 GCA_945787425.1 uncultured Bacteroidales bacterium | reverse complement strand
AAAGATGCTGAGGTGCGCTCCTTTGCCGAGGCGTTTGGCGACTGCTTGTGCGAGATCAATGCCACAACGGGTTCCCTGACTTGCCTCGTGGGCAAGTAGGGTGTTCTTACCGACGACCACCACATCAATGTCGGTACTTTCGCGATGCAAGAAGATGTCGCGCACATATCCGCCAATGACATAGCACTCCAAGCCGAGACGATCGGCTTCCTCGCCTACAAGGTGAAGAATGGGGAGGTCTATTTTAGGGTGAGAAGCGAGCATTGTTTGCGGATAACGGATATGGGACGCCCCGTGGGGGTTATTGGTTATTGGTTAGAGGCGAAAAAAGTTTCAAGGGCTTCAGTAGTGAATGATTGAAACCTTTGAAACTTTTTGCATGGTGTAGTATTGTTTAGGATGGTGTAGTGTGGTGTAGTATTGTTGTCCACATTAGACCAAAACTAATACGATTAGCGAACGCGCTCGCAGTAGCTACCGTCGCGGGTATCTACGCGGATAATCTCACCTTCGTTGCAGAAGAGAGGTACGCGGATCTCAGCACCTGTCTCGAGAGTAGCAGGTTTGAGGGTGTTGGTAGCGGTATCGCCTTTGAGACCTGGCTCGGTGTAAGAAATCATCAACTCTACCTTGGTTGGCAACTCAGCAAAGAGGATAGTGTCAGTAGAAGCGTCAGATACCACGTCGCAAATAAAGCCCTCTTTGAGGAAATCTACACCTGTGATAAGGTCGTGAGCGATAGGCACTTGCTCGAAAGTCTCTTGGTTCATGAAGATATAGTCCGCACCTTCTTTGTAGAGGTATTGGTAGGGACGGCGCTCCACGCGAACATCCTCGAGTTTCTCACCGATATTGAAGCGACGCTCCAATACGCGACCATCCACTACATCTTTGAATTTCACACGCATAATGGTGTTACCTTTTCCTGGCTTAACGTGCAGGAAGTCAATTACAAAATACAAACGGCCGTCCATGCGGATACATACGCCGTTCTTTACGTCTTGAGAGTTAATCATAATTATTTTGAGTTAAAAAAGTTTTAAAAGTTTTAAGAGTTCAAAAGGTGGCATAATGCGCCAAAATCGAAATCGGGTGCAAAGGTACAGAAAAATTTGCGGATGTGCAAATTTTGCGTTGAAAAAGTTGTAAGAGTTTGAAAAGTTTTACGGATTATGGGGTGTATGGGTATGTATCTCCTCCTTTTCTCCTTCGGTTCTCCTATGCTTGGGGTATTCATAGGATATTCGTAGGATATTCGTGAAGTATTCATATGTATCGGTTATGTATCGGTTATGTATCGGTTATGTATCGGTTATGTATCGGAACTGATAAGTAGTCATCTAAAAAATGGAATAAAATAAAGCAGATGTGTTGCATAAATGCAAAAAAAGCAGTAATTTTGCGGCATGAAAAAAAATGATGCTATTGAAATTATGGCACCCGTTGGGTGCTGGGAGAGTCTATCTGCCGCTATCGAAGCGGGTGCCACCAGCGTATATTTTGGTATTGAGCACCTGAATATGCGTGCGCGCTCTTCTGCTAATTTCACCACACAAGACTTACATACCATTGTGGAGCGTTGCCAAGCTGCTGGGGTGAAGACTTATCTAACGCTTAACACCGTCATGTACCCAGAAGACTTAGTTTTGATGCGAGAGATTGTCGATCACGCCAAACAGGCAGGACTGTCTGCGATTATCGCATCCGACATTGCCGTGCTTCAGTATGCCAATGAGGTGGGCGTAGAGGTGCACTTATCTACGCAACTGAATATCTCCAACACAGAAGCCCTGAAGTTCTATGCACAGTTTGCCGATGTGGTTGTGCTGGCCCGCGAACTGAATATGGACCAAGTGGCAAGCATTTATCGTGATATTGTAGAGCAAGATATTCGCGGTCCAAAAGGCGAGTTGATTCGCATTGAGATGTTCTGCCATGGTGCGCTGTGTATGGCAGTAAGTGGCAAGTGTTACCTTAGTTTGAATAATTATGCAGCCAGCGCAAACCGTGGCGCTTGTATGCAACTCTGCCGCCGTGGTTATGTGGTAAAAGACAAAGATAGCGACCTTGAATTGGAGGTGGATAACCAGTATATCATGTCGCCCAAAGACTTGAAAACCATACATTTCCTCAATAAAATGCTGGATGCAGGAGTGCGCGTTCTGAAGATAGAAGGTCGTGCGCGCGGGGCAGAGTATGTGAAGACTGTAGTGGAGTGTTATCGCGAAGCGGTAGAACTATGGGTGGCTGGCCATGGGCAGTGGGCATTGGGCGATGAGGCGATAGAGGCAAAGATTGCCGATTGGAACACTCGCCTTGCGCGTGTTTTCAATCGCGGCTTTTGGGACGGCTACTATCAAGGACAACGCCTTGGCGAATGGACACATAGCTATGGTTCGCGCGCTACACGCAAAAAGGTCTTTGCAGGTAAGTGCACCAATTTCTTCAAAAATATCTCCGTGGCAGAGTTTTACTTGGAAGCGACTCAAGCGATTCGCGAAGGTGATGAATTGCTCATCACAGGCGAGACCACTGGCGCCTACGAACTGGTGGCGCACGATATACATGATGCCAAAGGCAAGGTTCGCAACGAGATTCATAAAGGCGAATACTTTGCCATAAAGACAGATAAAATAGTTCGTCGAGGAGACCGAATATTCTTACTCAAAGTAGAGGAATAACCATCCAAAAAGATATGAAAAAGATCGTTTTATTATTGCTACTCGCCGTAGGCTTGATGGCATGTCACCGCCCACTTCGTGTGATAGAAGCGACCAGTGAAGTAATCATGATTGATAGCACACTCGACATGATTCAGGACTCTGCATACCTGCAACATATTGCTCCCTTGCAGGCAGAACTGGAGGCAGCACTCAATGCTCCTATTGGTTATGCTCCAGATGCTCTAACGGTCAGAAAACCAGAATGTAATATACTCAATTGGGCAAGCGATGCACTCCTATCTATGGCACGCCAGCTCTCCCCTAACCACGTGGATATCGCGGTGGTCAATATCGGCGGAATGCGCACCGACTGGGCAGCAGGAGATATTACGCGGAGGCATATTTTCGAACTCATGCCTTTCGACAACGAGTTGGTAGTGCTCACCATGACTGGCGAAGATATTCTCAAGCTATGCCATATTTTTGTGGAATTGGGTGGCGAAGGCGTAGCAGGCTTGCGCATGAAAGCGCGCAATGGCCAATTGATTTCTGCGAGCATTGGTGGTAAACCGATTGCTCCAACGGCCTGCTATACTGTGGCTACCAGCGACTACCTGAGCCAAGGCAATGATGGTATGACACCCCTTGCACAACACATAGACGTATGGCGTTCGGAAGAAAAAATTCGTGATCTATACATACAGTATGTGCAGCAAGTAAAGACCGTCCAAGCCATAGTGGACGGACGAATGGACATACAGTAGCCTGATGATTTTATGCCCTCTGGTATTGTTTTATCCCTCACCAAATTTTCCGACACAGGAAGTATTGTGCACCTCTACACAGCCGAACAAGGACGGGTGCAGTATGCGGTATATGGCAATAAGTACAAGGGTATCCTGCGCCCCTTGTCCATCGTGGAATATACTGGCTCTCGCCGCAACAATGCCCCTAATCAATTGGGTACTCTCTCCAACTGTCAATTGTCCTTTGTCACCTCTCAATTATCAACGGACGTTCAACGCCAATGCGTAGCTATGTTCGTTGCCGAAGTGCTAAGTAGTACCTTACGTCATCCCATGAGCGATCGGCCGCTATTTGACTGGCTTTGCGAGGTAATAACACACTTAGAGGCAGACACAGATATTAGTAATCTACATTTGCTTTTTCTCATCGAATATGCTAATCATTTAGGTATTGGCATTGACGACATGGAACATCCAGATTGGTACCAACCGCCCACCTCCCGCAAAGAACGCCAGCAACGTCTGCGCGAGCTCTGCGCCTATTACACCGAGCATATTGAGGATTTTCGACAACCCAAGTCACTCGAGGTATTGATGGAGGTGTTTGACTAATCTATGGGCTGAATTAAAAGAAAAACAGCAGCAAAGACCATTTTTTTTCCTTTTTGTTTGCGTATGTGCAATTTTTGTAGTAAATTTGCACGCTAAAATGTGTAATATTAGATTTAACCAGTACATTTATGATATTTCGAATTAAATTCTCTTGCGACGATGTAGATGATTTTCGTCGCGTGTATGAGGCCGACAGCGATGCCACATTCTGGGAGTTGCACAAGGCCATCTTGGATAGCGTCCATTACCCTGATGACCAAATGACTTCGTTCTACATGTGCAACGATCGTTGGGAAAAAGGGCAAGAAGTAACCCTCGTAGAGATGGGTAGCAATTTTGAATACGACAATATGGTGATGGAGTCCACACGCCTGAGTGACCTGCTTGAGGAGGTCGGACAACGCATGATCTACGTGTTTGATCCTATGAACGAGCGCTATTTCTTCGGACGTGTCACAGATATCCTGCCTGGTATGTGCAATGGCGTGGTTTGTGTGGAGTCACAAGGCGACGCACCTGCGCAATTGTTGCAGGACGATGTGTCAGACCCATCCAAGACCAAAGCCAACGATTGGGAGATGGATGATGAATTCTATGGCGATAGCCAATACGATGACGGAGACTTGGATTTTGAAGGTTATCAGGACTTGAGTTTTGATGACGGTTCCATGTTCTAAATGCCTCGTTTGATTGTCATAATCGGTGCTACTGGCGTAGGAAAAACGGCTCGCGCAATAGAAGTAGCTAAGCAATATGGTTGCCCTATTGTCAGTGCCGACTCTCGACAGATTTATCGCGATTTGCCTATCGGCACCGCAGCCCCAAGTGCGCAGGAGCAAGCAGGTATCCCTCACTATTTCGTGGGATGTAAGGATTTGGACGAAGTATATAGTGCAGGTCAGTATGCTCGCGATTGCCACGCGCTCTTGCGGGACTTGTTCACCCAACACGAGACGGTGGTAATGGTCGGGGGAAGCATGATGTATGTGGATGCTGTATGCCGCGGAATGGA
>CALZHO010000085.1 GCA_945787425.1 uncultured Bacteroidales bacterium | reverse complement strand
ATGTTAGCTGACTTCTCGGAGATAGACAATCATCTGGTTTCCAACGTAGAAGCCTTATATGAAGCGGTAAAAGATGTGCACGATATTGATGATCACTTTCTATCGCTAACCGACACGCAACGCAATGCTATCAAGAAGTTCTGGGGTGACTTCTATGCCGCCATCGACAAGAACGACAACCAACTACATCGCCGTTTCATCCGCACATGGGAGCTGCTTTATCCGCTCTATCAAGGGCTACGCGATAGTCTCCTGTCCGACCAACTGGCATACGAAGGCCTGCTCCATCGCCATGTGCTGGAGCATTGGCATCAGATACCCGATAGTGCTTTTGAGCAGCACTATGTGTTTGTGGGCTTCAATGCCCTCACCGAGTCAGAGCGCCAGTTGCTGATTCATCTGCGCGACCGCGGTTCTGCCGACTTCTATTTCGATTACGAGGACACCTATCTCTCCGACCCAGAGAACCGAGCTTCGCTCTTCCGCGAAGATAACCTGCGCACTTTCCCTTCGCGCTATGAGGTTCCTAATCGCACCAGCACCGAACGTCCGACCATCACCCTGCTATCGGTGGATTCCACCGTGGGCGAGGCACGCGAGGTGTATCATGTATTGAACGAACTCTACCCCAAAGACACGCCACTGACCACCGACTATACGCGTACGGCGGTTGTACTGCCCGATGAGCAACTGCTTATTCCGTTGCTCGACTGTTTCCCTGAGGGGGTACAGAAAATCAACGTCACAATGGGCTACCCACTGCGCGCTTCGGAATTGTATATGCCCATTGCCTATCCCGAGCAGTATTTCTCACCCATGCCTGCAACAGGTGCGGAGATGACTATCGCCCTGCGCCAACGCCTCAGCGACATGCGCACGCCAGCCAACAGCGAAGCCTGCTACCTGCTCACCAAGGCATTGGATATGGTGGAGACTGCACTGGTGCAATATCCCCAGATTCCTATCTCCGCTGAGGCGGTCATGCAAGTACTGCGTATGCTGACCATGCAGAGCACTATCCCCTACACAGGCGAACCGCTGGACGGCTTGCAGGTCATGGGTGTGCTGGAGACACGCGCATTAGACTTTGACAACCTCATCATCACGGGCTTCAACGATGACCTCTATCCGGGTCGCGCACACAATAATAGTTTTATTCCGTATATCCTCCGCCGCGGGTTTGGACTGCCAACCCCCGAGAGGCAGGATGCTATTTTTGCCTATAATTTCTACCGCATGCTGTCATACGCTAAGCGCGTATGGTTCATCACCAATGCGGTAGCCGATGACCAACACTCAGGCGAAGTGTCGCGCTATTTCTATCAACTGCAATGGCAATACAGCGTGAATATCCAGCAGGTGAATGTCATCAACGCCCTCTCCTCCCCTGCACCCAAACCTACCGACATCAGCAAAGATGAGGCGGTATTGCAGCAGCTCTCTGAGGCGCAGCAGCGAGGGTTCTCCGCTTCGGCGATGAATACCTATCTCTTCTGCCAAAAGAAGTTCTTCTATCGCTATGTGCTGGGCATTCACGAACCCGAACAAGAGGAGGACGTTGTCACCTCCGAAGCCACACAGGGTACTGTGCTGCATGCTATCATACAGCAGCTATACAAGCCCTACATCAACCGTATCGTCACTTCCGCCGACATTCAGTCTATCCTGGACTCACTCACAGAGGAGCGCTGGGATCAGTTGCCTATCGATGCTATCCGCACCGACCTATTGGCGACCCTCATTGTCAAGAATTATGTGCGCTATATATTGCTCTACGACCAGCAACAGGCGCCTTTCACCTATCTCAATGGCGAACAAAAAGTACGCCATACGCTATCCGTGCCTAAGGTAGGTGACGTGCTTTTCTATGGTTATATCGACCGCCTCGACAGACAAGGCGACACACTGCGGGTGATTGATTACAAGACGGGTAAAGCCCAAATGGAGTACCGCGATATGGAGCATATCTTCGATCGTGTGGAGAATCAGGACAAGGCACTCCAGACCATGCTCTATTGCTACTTATTGGAGCACCACGCCCCACAACTGCTGCGTCAGGCGTCGCATATTGCACCGCATATCTATCCTGTGCGCCAGATGGCGAAGACAGACGAGGTGCAGACACTTGTCCATCAGAAGGGAAATACCTGTTTTGTTTGGAATGAAGAGATGAAGCATGCGTTCATCGAGGGATTGACCAACCTCCTTCAAGAGATTTTCGACCCTGCCTTGCCGTTTGCTCCGACCACTGTCAGCAAACGCTGCGAGCACTGCGCCTTTGCCGCGCTGTGTAAATAATTAGCAACTGGCTTCCCGCATCTGGCATCCTACATTTGCTACTCCATCGCCTGCAACTTATCCTCCATTTGCAGCAGTTCATCGCGCAGGCGTGCTGCCACATCAAAGTTGAGGTCTTTCGCCGCTGCCAACATCGCTTTGCGTTGTTTATCAATCGCTTTGCGTAGGTCTTTGGCGTTGTATTGCTGCCATGCGGCAGTCTTCCAGCCCTCCTGGATTTTCTTCTCCAGCACCTGTTGTTCCTCTTGTTCTTTGCGCATGAGGGCTATCAGCGGACTGGATTCAATCTTCTTGTTGAGAGCCGTAGGGGTGGTGTTATTCGCTTCGTTGTATGCCATCTGCTTGGCACGGCGACGGTTGGTCTCGTCGATTGTCATTTGCATGGAACGCGTGATACGGTCGGCGTACATAATCACATGTCCATTCACATGGCGCGCAGCACGACCTGCGGTCTGGGTGAGTGAACGATGGTCGCGCAAGAAGCCCTCTTTGTCGGCATCCAGTATAGCCACCAGCGACACTTCGGGCAAGTCCAATCCTTCGCGCAACAGATTCACTCCTACTAATACATCATATAATCCGCGGCGCAGATCTTCCATGATTTGTACACGCTCCAGCGTATCAATATCCGAGTGGATATACGCCGAACGCACACCGTAGCGGCGTAGGTATTCGTCCATCTCTTCTGCCATGCGTTTGGTGAGGGTAGTCACCAGCACGCGCTCCTCGCGCTCCACACGCTGGCGTATCTCCTCCATCAGGTCATCCACCTGATGATCCAATGGGCGCACTTCTATTTCTGGATCCAGTAATCCCGTAGGACGAATCAATTGGTCTATCACCACTCCCTCCGAACGCTTCAGCTCGTAGTCCGCAGGCGTAGCCGATACGTAGATGGTCTGACCTGTTTTTTGCTCAAACTCATCGAAAGTCAATGGGCGGTTATCGCGCGCCGCAGGTAGGCGGAACCCATATTGCACGAGGTTGTCTTTGCGCGCTTTATCACCACCGAACATGGCATGAATCTGCGGCACAGTAACGTGACTCTCATCGATCACCAACAGCATATCCTTGGGGAAATAATCCAGCAAGCAGTACGGCGGTGTACCCGCCTCACGACCATCAAAATAGCGGCTATAGTTCTCGATGCCTGAGCAGTACCCCAACTCCTGAATCATCTCCAAATCGTATTTCACGCGCTCCTCTATGCGCTTGGCATAGAGCGGTTCGCCTATCTCTTGGAAATGCATCACCTGATTAGCCAAATCCAATTTGATTTGTGCCATAGCCGTTGCCACCTTGTCGGGATTGGTGCAGAAGATCGTAGCGGGGTAGATATTGTAGGTATCAAACTCATCTATCACGTCCAGCGTTACCATATCCAGCGTGGTGATGGCATCTATCTCGTTGCCAAAGAACTCGATGCGCAATACATAATCGGCGTATGCGAGTGCTATATCCACTATGTCGCCCTTCACGCGGAAGCGACCACGTGTCAGTTCATTGTCGTTGCGCACGTACTGCGATTCTACCAGGGCATGCAGCAATGCCTCCAGTTTGAAGGGTTTGTACTTCTCAACCGTAATACACGACTGGCTAAAGTCCTGCGGGTTGCCAATGCCGTACAAACAGCTCACGGATGAGACGACAATCACATCCTTCCGTCCGCTCAGCAGTGCCGCTATCGCACTCAATCGCAATCGGTCAATCTCCTCGTTGATGGAGAGGTCTTTTTCGATATAGGTATCGGTGGAGGGGATATACGCTTCGGGTTGGTAGTAGTCGTAGTAGGAAACGAAGTATTCCACCGCATTATGTGGAAAGAACTGGCGCATCTCGCTGTAGAGCTGGGCGGCGAGGGTCTTGTTGTGGCTGAGAATCAACGTAGGGCGATTCGCTTGGGCTATCACGTTAGCTATTGTGAAGGTCTTGCCCGAACCTGTCACGCCGAGTAGCGTCTGTGCCTCTGCTCCCATACGCAGGCCGTCCGCCAGTTGGCGGATTGCTTCGGGCTGATCACCCATGGGCTGGTATGTAGAACTAAGGCGGTACATATTCTGAGCCTTTAACCTTTAACCTTTAACCTTTAACCTTTAACCTCTAACCTCACATCACCCTTCTCTTATTCAGTTCCCGCTGGTATTGCCTTGCCACAGCGCTATGTTTGCTGTAGCTGGAGGAGAACACGTGCGTGCCTGAGAAATCGGGGTTGGCGCACATATACAGGTAATCCGTCTTGGGTGCATTCAGCACGGCATCTATCACATCTGGACGTGCCAGACGGATAGGACCAGGTGGCAGTCCCTGATGGGTATAGGTATTATAGGGTGAATCAATGCGCAGATGACGTTTCAGTACGCGGCGGATAGAGAAATCACCTACAGCATAAATCACGGTGGGACATGCCTGCATCGCAATGCCTTTGCGCAGGCGATTGAGGTACAACGATGCTATCAACGGATGTTCTGCGGTCTTATTGGTTTCCGATGCTACAATAGATGCCAGCGTGGCTACCTCTACAGGGGTCAACCCCAGGGCTTTGGCTTTGGCAAGGCGCTCTTCGTTCCAAAAACGCTTGTATTCTTTGTACATACGTGCAAAGAGTTGGTCGGCACTCATTGTCCAATACACTTCATATGTATTTGGAATAAATAGGCAGACAGCTGTTTGTGGTGTCATGCCGAATTGTGCCAGATACGTTTTGTCGTTCAAGCGTTGCATCACTTCAGCTGAGTCCAACAAC
>CALZHO010000084.1 GCA_945787425.1 uncultured Bacteroidales bacterium | reverse complement strand
AGCGAATACGACGCGTTCATAGCTGGACACGCCAGCAATAGTATTTCGGCAGCGTTGGGAATTGCCATTGGTTCAGAAGTAGTTCAGAGTTGTTCAGAAGGGGTTCAGAGTGGTTCAGAAGTTGCTAAACGGAGAGTGGTGGCGATCATTGGCGATGGAGCAATGACGGGCGGATTGGCATTCGAGGGGCTCAACAACACCTCCATGCTCAAGAACAATCTGCTCATTGTGCTCAACGACAACAACATGGCCATCGACCCTATCAAAGGTGGATTTACACAATATCTATTAGATATAACCACCAGCAAACGCTATAACAAATGGCGCTGGGGAATATACCGTTTGGCACGCAAGTTGCACCTGATCAACGACAGCAATAAGGGACAAGTACAACGCTTTGCGAATAACCTCAAAGCCATACTGACCAAGCAACCAAGCAATATCTTCCAAGGACTGAACATCCGCTATTTTGGTCCAGCAGACGGACATAATGTGAAAGATTTGGTGCGCATCTTCCAAGAGATTAAAGACTATGAGGGTCCAAAAGTGCTGCATATCATCACCAAAAAAGGTAAGGGCTATGAACCTGCCGAAAATGACCAAACGACATGGCATGCGCCTGGAGAGTTCTGCGCGGAGACAGGTGAAAGGTTAAAGGCGAAAGGTGATAGGCAGGAGGTTTTGTGGCAAGAGGTTTTTGGCGAACAATTGCTACAACTGGCAAAAGAAGATGAACGCGTAGTAGGGGTGACACCCGCTATGCCCAGTGGTTGTAGTATGAATATCATGCAGCGCGAACTGCCAGACCGCGTATATGATGTAGGTATTGCCGAAGGACACGCAGTGACTTTCTCCGCTGGACTTGCCAAAGCAGGATTGGTGCCATACTGCAATATCTACTCCAGTTTCTTGCAACGCGCATACGACAATATCATACATGACGTGGCATTGCCCAAACTGCATGTCGTGTTCTGCATTGACCGCGCGGGCATCGTCGGCAACGACGGAGCTACCCATCACGGATTGCTGGATCTGGCCTTCTTGCGCCCCGTACCCAATATGGCGATTGGAGCGCCAATGACCGCCAATGATTTGCGTCAAATGATGCGAATAGCAAAAGATTATGATGGCCCAATTGCTATTCGCTACCCAAGAGGCAAAAGCGTGAATCGCACCGATTTACCTCCGATTGTTTTTGGGCAAGCAGTATGCGTGAAACCGGGCAAAGATGTGGCCGTATTGAGCATCGGAGCCATTGGAAACACCGTTGCAGAAGCCATCCAATCCATGAATATCGGAAAACGCAACTTATTTGCACACTACGATATGCGTTGGCTGAAGCCCATCGATGAATATATACTGAAGGAAGTGGTGGAGCATTTTGATACCATTGTGACCGTAGAAGATGGTATGATTAACGGCGGACTGGGTAGTGCGGTGGCGGAGTATGTAGGCGAAAGATCGGCTTCGCCTGAAGATGGAAGATCGGCTTCGCCTGTAGTTGGAAGACAGCCGAGAGTGATCCGACTCGGAGTGAATGACCAGTTTGTGGAGCACGGAAGTACCAAAGAGTTATATCAACTATTGAAATTAGATAAAGAAGGCATATGCGAATCATTATTGCAGGCGCTGGAGCAGTAGGTCGCCATTTGGCTAAACTGTTGTCACGCGAGGAAATGGATATTAGTTTGATCGATGAGCGTCAAGACAGATTGGGCGATCTGGACGCCAGTTATGACCTGCTGACCAAAGTGGGTAGCCCTACATCTATAAACGACTTGAAAAGTATTGGGGTGAAGGATGTGGACCTCTTCATCGCAGTTACACCATCCGAGTCGGATAATATCAATGCGTGTTTGCTGGCTAACCAACTGGGAGCCAAGAAAACCCTGGCACGTATTGACAACTACGAGTATCTGATTCCAGAGAACAAACGCCTCTTCGAGCAGATGGGACTTAACCACCTCATCTACCCAGAACTACTGGCAGCGCAGGAGATTACCGCTTCGCTCAAAAACAACTGGATGCGTTATCATCTGACCCTATGCGGTGGAGCGTTGGAGATGTGCGTGGTGAAAGTACGTGAAGGAGCGGAAGTGATAGGCAAGCAATTTATGTCCGGATTCTTCAATCACGGATTATACCGAGTAGTGGCTATCAAACGCGGACAAGAGACCATCATTCCTACTGGACAAGATGAGATTCAAGCCGACGATATGGTCTATGCTGTCTGCACACGAGAGAATATGAAAGTATTGCGTGAGCAATTGGGTAAGCAAAAGAAGGACATCACTACTATCGTTTTCTTTGGAGGATCAAAGATTGCACAAAAGACGGTACAGAACCTGCCCGATGACCTTAATATCAAGATTCTCGAAGCCGACCGCGAGCACTGCTACCAACTCAGCGAGAAGATTAACAACGCACTGATTATCAATGCCGACGGCAGCGATATGGCTACGCTCAAAGACGAGGGTATAGAGGATGCTGATGCTTTTGTAGCAGTCACTGACAGCAGCGAAGCGAATATCTTTGCCTGTATGGCTGCCAAGCGTTTTGGCGTGAAAAAGACCATTGCCGAGGTAGAGAACATTGACTATATCCCGATGGCAGAGGGCTTGGATATTGGTACGGTACTCAATAAGAAAACCATTGCCGCTTCGTATATCTACCAGATGTTGCTGGATGCCAGTGTGCTGAACGTGCGCAACTTGACCAGTGCAGATGCAGAGATTGTGGAATTTATGGCGGAGGAAGGCAGCCGCATTACCAAATATAAGATTCGCGATATGCGCTTGCCAAAGGATGCGAATATCGGTGCCATCGTGCGCGCGGGGGAAGGTATCCTCGTGAACGGCGATACGCAAATCTTGCAAGGCGACCAAGTGGTAGTTTTCTGCAAGAATCAAGTAATCAGACAACTAGAGAAATTCTTCAAATAAACATTCTTAATTCTTAATTCATAATTCATAATTAATCAATGACACGCACGTTTAACACACGGATGGTCTTCCGTACCATGGGCGCACTGCTGCTCATCGAGGCGGTGTTTATGACTATGGCATTGGGGGTTAGTCTATGGTACAACGAACCAGACAATGGAGTGTTTCTGCTATCCACTATCATCACGCTGCTGGCAGGTGTGATTGGCTTGATGGTGGGTCGCCGTGCTGAGTCGCGCATGGGCGAGCGAGAGGGCTACGTGATTGTAGCCATGGTATGGGTGGTGTTCTCTGCCTTTGGATTGCTGCCCTATTACCTCAGTGGTCAAGTGCCAACGCTGACCGATGCGTGGTTTGAGAGTATGTCGGGCTTTACCACTACGGGTGCGACTATCATCCCCGATGTGGAGGTGATTACCCACGGACTATTGTTCTGGCGGTCGCTCACGCAGTGGATTGGTGGTATGGGAATCATTGTGCTGTCTATTGCTATATTACCCATCTTCGGATTGAATGGCATGCAGCTCTACGCTGCCGAGGTGTCGGGCTTGACTTACGAAAAACTATCGCCTCGTATTGCTGACACGGCAAAAATGATGTGGACAATCTATGTAGTGCTCACCGTTACCGAAGTGGCTGCCTTGTGGCTATGTGGCATGGATGTGTTCGACGCGGTGTGTCACTCGTTCTCTACGATTGCCACTGGCGGTTTCTCTACGCACAATAATAGTTTGGCATTCTACGACTCGGCGGCTATTCACTATATAGTGGCGTTCTTCATGTTTATTTCGGGTATCAACTTCGTATTGCTTATCTATCTGTTGCGTGGCAAAGCTCGCTATTTCTTCCGCGATGAGGAGTTGCGTTGGTATAGTGTAGTAGTAGCGATATTTGCGATATTGCTGACATTAGGGCTGTATATTGCTCGTCCAGGTTGGACTGGTTTGCACATGGAGCGCGCTTTCCGCGATAGTTTATTCACGGTGATTAGTGCGATGACCTCTACGGGCTATACCATTTCCGACTATATGTATTGGCCCGTAGTGGCATGGGTAGTGATTTTCTTCTTGATGCTAACGGGTGCTTGTGCAGGTAGTACATCAGGTGGAATCAAGTGGGTGCGCTTGGCGATTATTCTGAAGAATGGTATGGCAGAGTTTCAACGCCGTATTCATCCTAATGCGATTATCCCTGTGAGACTCAACGAGAAAACTGTTCCTCAGCAGACTATTAATAATGTCACGGCGTTTTTGATATTCTATGTCTTCATCATAGCTGTCACGGCGGTGATTTTCTGTGCGACGGGTGTAAATTTCGATGAGGCTATCGGTTCTGCAGTTTCGGCTATTGGTAATGTGGGTATCAGTATTGGTCAGTTTGGCCCAGCAGGTACGTATGCCGAGTTCCCAATGGTGGCTAAATGGGTGATGAGTTTCGTAATGTTGATTGGCCGTCTGGAGATTTTTACCATATTGTTGCTCTTTACAAAAGCGTTGTGGAGAAAGTGAGTTGAAGGCGAAAGGCGATGAGACCGAGGCAAATTGCATATATCATTTGGACGGTGATTGCGCTATTGGGCGTGATTAGTTTGGTGGTACCCAATGGAGGTTGGCATATGGGTAAATGGAACTTGCGTTGGCCTACTCTCGCTGAAGCGTTGGATTTAACGAGTGAAGGAGTGAAGGAATTAACGAGTGAAGGAGTGAAGGAATTAACGAGTGAGGGAGTGAAGGAATTGACGAATGAGGGAGTGAAGGAATTGACGAGTGAGGTAGTGAAGGAATTGACGAACGCGGGAGTGAAGGAATTAACTGACTCGCGCGCCTATATGGCTGCTTTCTACGCGGCATTGGACAGCGCAGACAGCAAGCCCATACGCGTGGTGCATTATGGCGACTCGCAGATAGAAGAAGACCGTATCACCAACGTACTGCGTGAGCGGTGGCAAAAGCAGTACGGCGGTGGCGGCGTGGGACTACTACCCCTGCATCAGACTATTCCTACTCGCACCATACGCCAATGGCTATCTATCAATGGTGTAGTGCAAACAGCACAACAGGGACCGAAACGCTACTTGGTATATGGTCTGCGCTCCATGCGTTTGACCGAAAGCGATGACAATGGCGTGATGGG
>CALZHO010000083.1 GCA_945787425.1 uncultured Bacteroidales bacterium | reverse complement strand
CAACATAGACAACATTTCGCTCACCCAACATTGGTGAGCGACAGAGAAGAAATAGATCATTGGCGGTTAAGTCAAGAAACCATTATTACATAGATGTGCTACGGATGTGCCTACGATGTGCCAGTATCAACCCGTCAAGAACCCGTCATGAACCCGTAATTGATCGCATTTTAGCAAAGAAATGCATATACCTCTTGCGTATGTGCATTTTTTTTGTACTTTTGCAGCTCAAAACACAAACACAGTAAAGGCGGGGGATTACGGTCCTATTGCCTCAAAAAGTGGAGCAGTTCCGTCATCGAATCGAAGACTTGGTCCGCTTGGGCTAAGTCTTCGCGCGTAAGAATACCCGTATTCACCGCATAAACGGTCAGTCCTGCGGCTTTGCCTGCTCGAATACCCAATGGTGCGTTCTCAATGACAAAGCATTGCTCTTTCTTTAGTCCAGAGCGTTCCCACGCTTTCAGATACGGTTCGGGGTCGGGTTTGCCATGTGTGACATCGAAAGCAGTAATCATTCTATCGCGCTGAAAGACAGGAGGCAACGCATTGTTGAGGTTATCCAGCAGACTGCGCATGCCGCTGCCTGTGACCACCCAAATCTGACTGCCAGTAGATTGCACATAACGCAGCACCTCTGCCACGCCGTCAATAACCACCGTACCACCTGCTTGCTGGGCTAACAGATTGAATCGATTGGACTTCTCTGTATAGATTTGCTTGATTTCATCGGGTGTAGCATCGCGGTTACGGGCTTTCCACATGGCTTCACGAATGACCGATTCGCCCGTGCGCCCTTCGTTGAGATAACAGTCGTAGGCGGTAAAGGGCAAATCATGCTCCTTCATCACCTCCTCCCATGCAATAGCATGATGGGGCATTGAATCAAACAATACCCCATCCATGTCAAAAAAATATGCTTTCTGCATAATCATTATTGATGCTCAGCGCGAAGCAAGTCATTGACTGTCTTCACTGGGTTGAAAGTGCTGACAGGTACTTCTACGAAGATAGTATTCCAACGGCTCATTGCCCCATTCCACAACCCTGGTAACTCCAATGCCAACAATTCCTTACCGTCTTTGGACTTATGTGAGATGAAGCCCGTCTTCTCGTCCACGAAATCAGGCAAATAGTATGGTTTACCCTCCACATCACGGGTAGCGCATACCAGATCCACAGGATTGAAGTGAGTAGCTTGTTGCATAAGTGCAGGATCAGAGATTTGGCTCGATTCTAATATCTGGCAAGAGATGCTACCATCTTCCTCACGCACAAGGAAAGGACCTCCACCCGGTTCGCCTGTGTTCTTTACCACACCACACACGCGCAAAGGACGAGCCAAACGAGCACGTTCTTCGGCACTAAGATTAGGATCCTGCAATTTCTCAAATACCTTCTTTTGTTCGGTTACCAGCACACCTGCCAGCAATTGCTTATAACGAACAGTATCGCCCTTGAGGCGGTCTGGCACTACGTTGTCAATATTCTTGATGAAAATGATGTCTGCCGATTGCTCGTTGAGGTTTTCAATGAGCGCACCGTGTCCACCCGGACGGAAAAGCAACTTGCCATCCGCAGTACGGAAGGGTGTACCATCAGGATTAGCCGCCAGAGTGTCGGTAGAAGGTTTTTGCTCGGAATACGACACATGGAACTTCACACCTAACTTCTCCTCGTATGCTGCCAGATTCTCCGCAATATGTGCTTGGAATAGAGGCAAATGCTCGTGGCTAACGGTGAAGTGGATATTGACTTCGCCTTTTGAAGCTGCGTACATAGCCCCTTCTACCAGATGCTCCAATGCTGGAGTACGAGGACCATCTTCGTATGAGTGGAAGAGAAGCAAACCCTTAGGCAGATTGCCATAGTTCATGTCTTTGAGTAGGTGAACAACTGCAGCTTGTTCATCCAGTCCAGCAAGTTGAGGACCGAAGGCAAAGCGGTCTTTTTCCGACAAGAATTTCTCGATGAAATCGGTCTTTTTGCCATCTTCCAAGTATTCAAACAAGTTCTTAAACATGCGGCTCGCCGCACCACTGGCAGGCACAAACTTCAAGACCGTATGCCCCTCATCAAGATAATCTTGCCATGCCTTGACATAAGCATCAATCTCCGTTTCAGAAGGATTAAGCACTCCGTTTCCTACTGAAGCAGCAGAAACGATATCTAATTCAGGAAAACCAGTAGCAAAAGACTGGAGTTGTTTTTCGGCTTTCTCTACAGAAATGCCACGCGCTTCAAGTTGCGCTACATCGGATGGTGTGAACATGGTATGCTTTACAATTTGGCAATTTACAATTTGACATTTTACAATTCAACATACAAAGGTAGTAAAAATTTACGATATGACCATTTACAAGTTCCGAATTTTTGCAGATTATAGTATATTTTGACTATTTAGTCAAATAAATTTGGATAGTTCAGTTTTTTTTTGTACCTTTGCGCGGTATTATGCGACAATAGTCATTACAATGAAGAATATAGCTTTTATAGTGAATCCCATATCGGGAACCAAAACGAAGAATCGTTTGGCGAAATTGATACGCGAGTTATTAGATCCCGTTCAGTTTTCGCCTACTGTAGTTGTCACTGAATATGCAGGACATGCCACTCAGTTAGCCCAACAGTTCGCTGCGCAAGACTATTATGCCGTAGTAGCCGTAGGCGGTGACGGTACAGTCAATGAGGTGGCCAGCGGACTCATAGGCACCAACACAGCTCTTGGTATTATCCCCAACGGCAGCGGCAATGGTTTTGCACGCCATTTGGACATCTCTACCCGCATGAACCGCGCTATCGAAATGCTCAATAGCAGCGAACCGATATACGTGGACTACGGAATGGTGAATGACCACCCCTTCTTTTCCACTTGTGGGGTAGGATTTGATGCCGTAGTGGCTCAAGAATTCTCTAACAGCGAACGTGGAATCAAGGGATATATACAAAGCATCATCAAAGATATATTCCAATACAAACCAGAAACCTACCAACTGCAAGGAGAAAATGTAGATTTGACCACCACCGCATTTCTCATCAACTTTGCCAACGCAAGTCAATGGGGATATGATGCATATATTGCTCCCAAAGCCAGCGTACAAGACGGATGGTTGGATGTGGTCATCGCAAGCAACTTTCCTCTGGTGGCAGCGCCAGGATTAGCATTATGTCTGTTTACCAAAACCATCGACGAGACATTGCACCTCAACACCCTACGCACCAAAGAAATCACCCTTACTCGCCCAAGCGAAGGAGTAGCACATATAGACGGAACACCCGTCATTATGCCAGCACAACTACATGTGAAGATTGTAGAAGAAGGCCTCAAAGTATTGGTGAAAAAGAGATTCTGAATTTTGAATTAAGCATTGAGAATGATGACAATAAAGATTATCAACAAAAGCAATAATCCGCTGCCCCGCTACGAGAGCGCACAAGCAGCAGGCATGGATATTCGTTGCCACATAGCAGAGGCCGTAACACTGCAACCCATGGAGCGCAAACTGCTGCCAACAGGATTGTACATAGAATTGCCCGTAGGGTACGAGGCCCAGATTCGTCCTCGTAGCGGATTGGCACTCAAACGCGGACTGACAGTATTGAACACACCCGGAACCATTGACGCTGACTATCGCGGCGAGATTGGTGTGATACTCATCAACCTGAGTGGTGAACCACAAACAATAGAACCTGGCGAGCGCATCTGTCAGATGGTCATAGCCAAACACGAACAACCCAACCTGCAAGAAGTGGAAGTACTCGGCGAAACAGAACGCGGTGCTGGCGGTTTCGGACATAGCGGAGTGAAGTAAGATGTAAGGTGATAAGTGGAAAGAAGTACATATTGGTCGTATTGTGCGTATTGCTTGGAGGAGTAATGCAGCATGGGTTGTACGCTAATCCTACAGCAACAGATACACTCAGCATAGAAAAGCAACAACAATTCCTCTACTACTTCTACGAAGCACAACGACTGATACAGTGCGAAGAGATCGAAAAAGCCAAACCGATTGTGGAATTTTGTTACGAACTCAACCCCAACGATGCCACTATCAACAACTATATGGGGCTCTACGCACAAACAGAACAAGACGCTGATGCCGCAGCAGAATATCTGCGTCGCGCATACGAGTTGGCACCTAAGGAGTATTGGTACAATCACCACGTACTATTGCTAAAGAGTAACGATAAAAAGAAACAACAACAAGCCATCAAGCAACTGGAGAACTTAGCCAAAACAGACCTCAAGAATGAAGAGTTGCATACCATGTTGCAAAAGGCGTATATCGTACTCAAACAATATCGCCAGGCATTAATGGTGCAAGACAACCTGGATTCCATCAATGGTTATAATGCCATGAGTGCTATGCAACGGTATCGACTGAATGCTATGCTCAAAAACAACAAGCAAGCCATCAAAGAGATAGAACGATACTTGGAGATAGATCCCGATAATTATCAGTTTCAAGTATTTCGTATGCAACTCTATGAGCAAACGCATCAGCCACCCGAAAAAATGATACCCGCATATGAGGCCATCCTACGAATGGACCCAAGAAACATATTAGTAATGAACAACTTGGCATGGAACCTATGCCTCATAGGCAAAGATTTGATGCGCGCCGAAGAACTGTCACGCATCACCATCATGCGAGAGCCAACAAATCCCATATACCTTGACACATATGGATGGATTATGTATCGGTTAGGACACTGCGAATCGGCACTCTTCTACCTCAAACGCGCCATAGAACATAGCGGAGAAAAAATAGACAAAGAAATACTCACACACTACAAAGAAGCCAGCAAGCGATGCAAATAAACAAGCAACATATATTCATTTTGCTGATTATCATTACGATGATTGTTTCTTCATGTTCCATCAGCAAACGCACCCCATCACGCTATCACACCCTTACGGAACGTGCCCAAGTGACCCTCACATTGGATCAACACCAGTATAATATGAGTAGTCAAGTCCGCATATGGCGCAACGAATTAGCAGTCGTGGCAGTACAACCTATGTTGGGAATCGAAATGGTACGTATGGAAGCAACCCCCGATAGTGTCTGGATCTTCGATAAGATGAATCGCAAATAT
>CALZHO010000082.1 GCA_945787425.1 uncultured Bacteroidales bacterium | reverse complement strand
GATGGACATCACCTTGCGGCGTTCGCCACGTACAATGGCTACCACCTTACCGCTAACAGGCGATGTGAAGAGCATCTCAGCAAATGCCTTGTCGTGGAAGAGGGGTGAACCTGCTTTCACGCTGTCGCCTTCGCGGACCAAGAGTTTGGGGGTCACGCCAGCGAAATGGTCTGGGACGATGTGGAAGACCGCAGGACGGTTCACACTACCAAGTGTGAGGGCTGCTGCTCCATCAAATGGGATGTCCAAACCACGTTTCAGTTGGATTTTTTGCATGATGTTACTAGTTTTTATTGTTTTGTTTTATGTTTTTTTTTAAGATTTTTGTCGTTTTTGGGGTTTTCTATCGTTGGCTTATCTTCGGGGTATCTTCGGCTCATCCTCCGCTAAAAAGGTAAGTGAAGAAAAAGTGTCAATTCTTAAGAATCCATAAAAAGCGCGCAAAATTACAACTTTTTTTTGACATATACAACTTTTTTTGTACCTTTGCAGAAAATTTGTTAAAAATGATACTTGGAATACTCATTTCGATATTAAGTGCTACCTACACGGTAGCTTCTTCGAATAGCGTGAACGTTAGTGGCGATGTGCCAGAGGGGAGTGTGGTGGTGTATTCGCGTACTGATACGGGGCAGAAAGATCGTATAACGGGTGGAAATGCTGTGTGCTTGCAGTTGCAAGGTTGGGGTGGGTGTGTTGTGGATTCCTTGGTCTTGCAGATGCACTCGAATAAATCCGCAGGTGCGGGCAGCCTGACAGTACAAATTGGCGAACGAATGGTGTGGGAGATACCAGATGCGGACTTTGCTCACGTGGCGTGGTATGGCAGTTTTACCACGCAGTGGGTGAATGTATCCCGATGGATTGGGGAAAACGTGCAGAATAGTGATGTGATAGAGATTGTTATTGAGGCGAGCAAAAATAGTCTGTATATAGGCAGTTATACGCTGTACTATCATTATCCCGATCCTGTGCGCCATACGGTGCATATGGAGTCTGGATTGAAGGAAAATTGTACGTTGATAGAAGATAGTATTGGTAGTGGTGTGGTGTTGCCGCATGGCTGTGATACGTTGGCATGGCGTTTTGTGGGGTGGAGTGAGAAAGAACTGATGGATTCGGGCGTTTGTCCGCATGTGTTCATGGCAGGCGAACGCTACTATCCGAAGAGTGATTGCACGTTGTGGGCGGTATATAGCGATGGAGAAGGAATGTGTGCGATAAGGGATGTCGTATCAGGTTATTATGCATTAGGTAGTGGTTTTTGGCAACGATGTTTGGTGGGGGGCGTGCAAGACGGGTGCGTGAAGACGAGAGAAGTGTCGTTGCGAGAGGATACGGCAGGTGGATACGAATGGTTGGACGAAGTGCGCGATGAGATGGTGTATTATGTTGATGTACTGACTGATAGCACGTTGGTGCTGGAGTCTGTGAAGTCAGATGAACGTATTAGTTATCATGGGAATGAACTGGCTGATACAGAATCGGTTTGGTTGTATAGGATGTTGGAAGATGGCTCGTTGGGGATATACTATAGAGATGGTGTTCATTATAGAATGCTGTATGTGGGTATAACCAATGATTCGGATGGGGTGGTGGCGTTTGCCATGCGTGTAGAACCTGATCGCATGCGCAATAATGGTGTGTTGTTTTTTCCTATAAAAGAGAGACGTTTCACCTCTTGGCCATTGGGCAAATGGGATGGGGTAGAAGACGTGATATATAGCGATGAGAAGGAGCGTGTTTATCCATGGGGAATATACGAATTACATGTGAAGAATGGCAAAAAATCATTGCGACTCTTGCATATGTGAGAAAAAAGTATTAACTTTGCACGTTTTTTATGATATGATGTGATGAAATATCGTTTTTTATTCTCAATAGTTATGCTATCGGTCAGCGTATTTGGATACGCAGACCGAATGATGGATATTATGCAAGGGTATAATGCCAAGACGATGTCTCAGGCAGAGATGGATAGCGTGTTGGAAGGTGAAAACGAAAAGGTGAAAAGTGAAAGGTTTCGTTTGGAATATACCAACGAAGTGAAGCTTTTTCGCCATTCGTTCTTTGCGGATTACTACTTGTATGATACCCAAAAGCGCGACACTATTTGGCTGACTGATGCGCCAGTACGTGACGCGGTGATGTCGTCCAATGGGAAATATGTGGTATATGCCAAGGCGGATAATAACCTATATATTTATAAGGTGGATTTTAAGACCGAAGTGGCGGTGACTACGGATGAAAATACAGAAATCTTCAATGGTATCTCCGATTGGCTGTATGAAGAAGAATTTGGTATAACTTGTTTATTTGCCTTCTCGCCAGATAATAAGCAATTGGCTTTTGTACGGTTGGACGAGACCGAAGTGCCTACGTTTAGTTGGCAGACATTTTTAGACGAAGAGGCGAAAGGTGAAGAGGCGAAAGGCGTGTTATTATACCCCGAGTTGCACAGTCTGCGCTATCCGAAGGCAGGTGCAGCCAATGCGAAGGCGAGCGTTTGCGTATATGATATACACTACAAGACGATTCGCCAAATGCAGTTGCCAGAGCATATGGACGGCTATCTGCCTCGCATCACATGGACACCGCTCAGCAAACCTACCAAGAAGGATGAGCAACCTACCAGCGATCTGGTGCTACTACATCTCAATCGTGACCAGAACCGCATGGATGTGCTGAAAGGCAATCCTAAATCCACGGTCTGCCATCCTCTATACAAGGAAGAGAGCAATAAGTACTTCGTGAACTACGAACTCTTTGACCAGTGGCAATGGTTGAGCGATGGTCGTGTGGTGGTAGTGAGTGAGAAGGGAGGATATACGCAAGCGTATATGTATTCTTCGCAGGGCATAGAGCAACGTATTCTTACTCCAGAAGAACGCGATATAACCAAGGTTTATGGCTATGATGAGAAAGCGCAAGTGCTTTATTATCAAGCGGCCAATACTCCTATGACACGTCAGGCGTATGCTGTGAATGTCAAGAAAAACACTACCACACAGCTCACAAAAGGCGATGGAACGCATGACTTGTACTTTGCAAAGGATTTTACACGATATATCCATTGTTATCATAGCATAGAAAAGCCACATACCTATACGTTGTGTGAGGTTAAAGGGGAGAGGGTAGAAGTGAAAGGCACGGTACTTAGTAACGACTCTGTGCTACAAGCATGGCAAGCATTGGGCGTGAATGAAAAAGAGTTCTTCACCATCACCACTGAGCGCGGTGATGTGCTGAATGCATGGCGTATATTGCCTAAAGATTTCGATGCTACCAAAAAGTATCCTGTCGTGATGCTGCAATATAGTGGTCCTACCAGCCAGCGTGTGCTCAACAACTGGCGCAAACGCTTTGGTTATGCGTTGGCGGATGCGGGTTATCTGGTTGTGAATGTGGATGGTCGCGGTACAGGTGCGCGTGGCAGAGCATGGCGCAATGCCACCTATATGCAGTTGGGTGTGAAGGAGGCAGAAGATCAGATAAGTGCGGCTCAATACCTGCAATCATTGCCTTATGTGGACGGCGATCGTATCGCTATCTGCGGCTGGAGTTACGGTGGCTACCAGACGCTGATGTGCCTGAGCAAGCAAGGCGAAAAGCGAGAGGCGAGAGGCAGGGATGTATTCAAATGCGGTATTGCTATTGCTCCTGTGACCAACTGGCGATTGTATGACTCCGCATATACCGAGCGTTTCATGCGTCGTCCTCAAGTGAATGAGTTTGGTTACGAAGGAACAGACCTCATGCAGATGGCAGGCAACCTCACTGGCAAACTACTCATTGTACACGGTCTGGCAGATGACAACGTGCATGCGCAAAACACGTTATTATATACCGATGCACTGGTGAAAGCGGGCAAGCAGTTTGAGATGCAATTGTATGTGGATGACAATCACTCCATTCGCAAACCGCATAACAATGAGCACCTGCACCATCGTATTATGCTATTTCTGCAAAACAATTTATAAACAATAAAATCTATTTATTATGACAAACAACAAATCGAACATCTTGCCCATCGTGGTAATGTTTCTCTTGTTCTTTATGATTGCCTTCGTGACCAATTTTGCGGGTTCGATGGGCGTAATTGTGAAGACGCAGTTTGGTGCCAGCAACGCGATGGCGCAGTTAGGTACATTGGCTAACTTCATTGCGTATGCAGTGATGGGTGTGCCAGCAGGTATCATTTTGAAACGTAAAGGTTATAAATTCACCTCTCTATTGGCGGTGTCTGTGGGCTTTATAGGTGTAGGTGTACAATGGTTGAGCGGATATGCCGAGAGTTTCGGCGTGTACGTATTGGGCGCATTCATTGCAGGTTTCTCCATGTGCTTGCTCAATATCGTAGTCAACCCAATGCTCAACACCCTTGGTGGCGGTGGCAAACGCGGTAATCAATTGATTCAATTCGGTGGCTCGTGCAATTCTATTGGTGGCACTTTGGCCCCCATCATCTTGGGTTATCTGATAGGTGGTAGCGCTGCTACGGCACAAGTAGGCGATGCGGCTCCTGCTATGTTGGCAGCAATGCTCATCTTCTTGTTGGCATTTGTGATTATCTCCTTGACCAAGATTCCAGAACCACATATCGAGACTCCAGAACAACGCGCAGCGGCGAAAGCCAATAAGGATAAATATAGTCCGCTCAGCTTCCGTCACTTTGTATTGGGTGCTATCGCAATCTTCTTCTACGTGGGTGTTGAGGTAGGTATTCCTAACACAGCCAACCTATATATGTCTAATAATCCTGCTGTAGGTCCTGCTATTGCGGGTACTGTAGTGGGCTTATATTGGCTGATGATGATGTGTGGTCGTCTGTTGGGCGGTGCTATCGGTGGTAAGGTGAGCAGCAAGGCTATGTTGGTAGCGGTATCTTCATTGGCAATTGTGATGTTGCTTTGCGTGATGTTCTTCCCAGAGACATGGGTGGTAGCCTTCAAAGGTATCGAGTTGCCAGTGAGCATGATTCTGATGTTCCTCTGCGGATTGATGACCAGTGTGATGTGGGGCGCAATCTTCAACCTCGCAGCCGAAGGCTTGGGCAAATACACCCCAGCAGCCAGTGGTATCTTCATGGCATTGGTTTGCGGTG
>CALZHO010000081.1 GCA_945787425.1 uncultured Bacteroidales bacterium | reverse complement strand
TCCACTAACTGAATACCCTCGTAGGGGTCATTGGCAAGCAGCACATGACCATCTAAGTCGGCATAATCCACCAACGGACTCAGCGTTGTCGCTGCAGAGATACCCGCGCTGGTCTCGGTCATACAACCAATCATCACCTGCATACCCAACTCACGTGCCAACGCAATCATCTTACGTGCCTCAGCCACTCCGCCACATTTCATTAGTTTGATATTGATGCCATCGTAGTAGGGTTGCAGCCCCGCCACATCGGCATAAGTCTGGCATGCCTCGTCGGCGATAATAGGCAGTTCCACCCGCTCGCAAAGCCAAGCATGCTCCTCGTTCATGTGTTTAGGCATCGGTTGCTCAATCAGCACCACTCCCTGCTCAGCCAGCCATTGGCACATCTTCAGCGCATGCTCCTTGGTAGGCCATCCCTGGTTGGCATCCACATAAATGGGTTTGTTGCTAATGCTACGGATAAGGCGGATCATACGTTTGTCCTCTGCTTCCTCACGACCGAGTTTGACTTTGAGGATCTTTGCCCAGTCAGCTTCACGCACTTTGAGCTGCACAATCGAATCACTGGCATCGTAGCCAATCGTATAACTGGTACAAGGGGTAGCATCTGGATCAATGTCCCACATCTGCCACAGGGGCTGTCCGTGGAGCTTGCCATAGAGATCGTGCAAAGCAATATCGATGCTCGCCTTTGCTGCATGATTGTCTGGGGAAAGGTCGTTGACAAGTTGCATGATACTATCCACATTCAGCGGCTCGCGGCAGCTGTTGATGACAGGCTGAGCCAACTTCAGAAAAGCGCAGACCGACTCTTGTGTCTCCTTGAGATAAGGGGGCAGCGCCGCCTCGCCGTATCCCGTTTGGTCACCCAGCGTGATGCGGGTGAGCACGATGGGGGTAGTGGTGCGGGTGTTGGTAGATATGCCAAAAGCATGGCGCAACTCGCCAGTAAATGGTTCGTACGTCAGTTGAGCCGTTTTTCCACACGACTGAGATATGCCGAAATACGCCTTATAGATAGCATTGGCTAATGTTTCGACGACATCTTTCTCAGGATTAAACACATACCCATTCGTGATGGCTACGATACCCCAATCATCCGCTGGGCTCCACATCATGATACTGCGCAATCCGTAGGCGTCGCCCGTATGTCCCACAGGGTAGTTGCCCGGTGTATTGTAGTGAGGATCATCCAGGAAGTCCACAAACTCCATAAGGCATAGTCCGTATTGGTCCTCGTAGTAGTCGTCGGTTTGCTTGATCCATACGGGTGTCTGCATGGTTTTGGCACTCTCCTCGGAGATGATACGCACGCCATTGAGTTGGCCATAGTTCATGTGCATCATCATATAGGTAGCCAAGTCGTGCGCTGATATTTTCACGCCGCCAGTAGGCGAGAATATAGGTGCGGAGTAGCCCATGATATAATCATCGAGTTGATTTGCTACGCTGCCGTAGGCATCGGATTCGACGTATTGTCCGTCGCGATAACGGTAGATGGCAGCACATTTGCTCATGTTTAGTTCGTCAATATTATGTCCTGCATGCAGTCCAAGTGGCGTGATTACGCTATCCTTCACATAGCGGTCGAAACGCACGCCAGAAACTTTCTCGAGAATAGCGCCTGCGAAGTTGAGTCCTAAGTTAGAGTAGTTGTAGCCAGTACCAGGAGCGTAATCGTAATAGGTGGCACTGCAATCGCCATTCACGGCAGGATTGAGATGATCGAGTGTGGAATAATTCTCTGGGTCGCGGAAACTGGCGGTGTGTGAGAGCACCATGCGCAATGTGATAGGTACCTCTGGGTGATGTGGGTTGCGTACTTGGAAGCCAATGAGCTTACTCACATCATCATCAAGAGAGATGACACCTTTTTCCACGAGTTGCATCAGGGATGTAGCGGTGAAGGACTTGGAGATGGATGCGATACGCATGAAATGATGGGTAGTCAAAGGTGTTTGACTGTCGAGATTGGCATAGCCAAAGGCTTTTTCATAAACGATCTGCCCATCTTGGACGATGACAGCAGCGACACCTACTGCTTGGTAGTCATTCATTACTTGCTGAATAGCTTGGTCGGTGCGTTTCTCCGCGCTGGGAGCGCAACTTGTAATCACCAATATCATGGCAACTAAAGCCATAAACACATGACTATTTCTCATAATCAATATATAGTTTTAAGATTCATTCTTTTCATTATCTTACTTCACCACAACGAGTGTCGCACCTTCTTCGTAGCGTGCAAAGTCGGCATCATGGACTTCGATTTGCGTTCCGAATTCGCGTTTGAGTATCTGTCGTATCTCATTGCGCAGTACACCATTGCCCTTCCCGTGAATGATGACCACGCGTCGTCCGCGGTGACGGATATGTTGTTGCATGCCCATGCGGAAGTAGCGTAGTTGATATTGATGCTTCTCCACATCTGTCATTCCGCTGCCGTTGGTAGGCAATGCCTCCAGATGTAGGTCTATCACATGCTCATCGCGTTGTCTTTTGGGGCGTTTCGCGGTGGCGGCATGTGTATGTACTGTTGCTGGTGCAGGTGACTCGGCTTGTTTGTGCGTGCCGATACACCCTTTGCGCTGATAACTGGTGACAGCTGTGTCCATCACACATTTGGCTGCGGGTATCGGTCCGACATCGAAGCCGTCGTCGGTTTCTACCCAAACGAGTTCTCGCTGCGCGTCATATTGCACGATAGTACCACCGCCCACCGCATCCAAAAATCGTATTTTATCGCCTTTTTGCATAAAAATGTGCTATCACTTCGTAAAGTGGAAATATGTATCCGCTGCAAAGGTAGTATATTTTTCTGACATATACAATATTTGTACACAAAATCTTTGACTAATAAAGTGCTCGATACTTTACCCAATCTACTATTTTTCTTGCACATTTGGTAAAAAACAAACTCTGCATTGGGATGGGAATAGGTGTGCTACAAATTAAGCGAACACGATAGGAGATCTGTGGGAGATCGCTGGGCATTCGGTGGCTTTCACATCACTCTCAAGTTACCCGCAGGCTACGCGATCACTTCGCGACCACTGTAGCACATCTGTCGCTTAAATGTGCCCTATCTGTGGCGATTGTGTTTTCACTCTTACCTTTCCCTATCTTATGCAAATAAATGGCGACTTTTGAGGCATTTATTAGGAATTTATGAGTATTGTAATTGACGGAATTGCTCCAAGAACTGCGGATAAGATTTGCTGATGCAGGCGGTGTCATCCACTTCGTAGCCAGCAATCAATAATGCCATCGCCATGCGGTGGTCGTGGTCGGTGCGGTGCTCGCGCACAGCGCGCAGGCGGTCGGATTCTTTGATTGATAGCGATTCGGTGCCTGTGGCGTGTAACTCTATGCCCAAACGCTCGCAGGTGAGAGCGACGGCGGGGTAAAGGTCGGGGCAGTCGCTAAAATTTTGAATTAAGAATTTTGAATTAAGAATTGCCTGACTGCGGCATATATGTATGCCTTCTTCTATATATTGAGTAGTTACGCCGAGGTGGGCGAAGATATCAGCGACGACCTTGTCTCCTTGCAACGAGTAGCGGAATAAGCCAGGGAGCTCAATCTCACCACCGTGAAGAGCCACATACTCGTACCAAAAGGCGGCAGAGGACCAAACTTTTTCAACTGTAAGGTGAAAACTGAAAGGTGAAAGCTGATATTGCTTTATTACTTCTTTCGTGATATATATATAAGGAGAAGTACTGTTAGTTTGTACATTGACGCCAATAAGCAATAGAGCAGAAATGAATTGTGTGGATTGGGGATTATTAAGAGTAACTGTCCTATGCTTATCCAATATACATCCCTTAATGCGGAGAGGCGGGAAGCCCTCTTCGCCCAAATACTCAATATCAGCACCTATCTCACACAAAGCATCTACCAACTGACCGATAGGGCGGTGACGCATGCGTTCCACGCCATCCAAAACAGTGACTTTATTTTCCAATTGTGCTGCGTATGCAGTTAAGAACCGCATGGCGGTGCCACAATTTCCCACATTGATATGTGGGGTTGAAAGAGTTTCAGAAGTTCTAAAAGTTTTAAGGGTAGTTAAAGCGCGCTGGAGAATCTGCACATCTTCGGGCATAGTAGCGGAGACGGGCATAAGTGCACCCCACGACGCAAGCGCCGTCGGGGACCCCGCAAGCTCGTCTCCGTGTATAGCCTGAAGCATGAGCCAACGATTGGCTATAGACTTCGATATGGGTAGTTCAATCTGCATCAATTGATGTCTGGTAAGAAAGAATAGTCGCGAGAGTAGCGGAGGTGCTGCTCGATATAACCCTCGGTGTAGTCGAGAGTGACATCCGTGATATTGCCTTCTACATCGTAGTGCGCGGTGTAAACTGGGTTTACGAAGCCCTTGTATGGAGCGAGGTTGAGTTTCTCATAACGCTCCAAAATCTCGCGGTGCAAGTCTTGATCCACTTTCACAGCGTATTCCTCAACCATTGCTTTAGCAGCAGGATAGTCGCCCTCCGAAGTGATGCGTTGAATCTCACGCAGCAACTCGCCATAGAGGCGACGAACGCCCTCGTAATCATTGATTTGGAGGTAGTGTTTGCCATCGCGTTCGATAATCTCTACCTCTTTGTTTTGAGCGTTCTTATATACCCAAAGGGCAATCAACTGACGGTTGCGCATATGCGATTCCTCAATGTCTTTGCCTGGCTCAATGCGCACAAGTTGGGTCATGAGACCGTTCATCATCTGTTGGTAGTAGAAGCCCTTGTATGCCTCTTCATCCTCCAACAAACCGAGTTCCACTAATTTAGGGTCAGCCATATAGTAGAGACCGAGCAAGTCGGCACGTGCCTCCTCGATAGTAGAAGCGTGCTCTTTAAGCGCATCTTTGGTAACGCCTGGCATGAGTTTGCCCGAACCGTGACCTACGCACTCGTGGAGGTCGGTGTGCAAATCGCCACAAGCATCTGCTTTCTCGTACATAGCAATCACCTCTGGGCTAATCATAAACTCCTCGTTGAAGCCATTGCCTTTGGCTGCTTCGTTGTAGGCGTGGGTAATATTGTCGATGGTGACAGACTTCGAACCATAGTCTTTGCGAATCCAGTTAGCGTTAGGCAGGTTGATACCGATTGGG
>CALZHO010000080.1 GCA_945787425.1 uncultured Bacteroidales bacterium | reverse complement strand
TACGATAGCGAAGAGACCTGCTGCCAAAGTAGCACCTACAGTACCAATCACTTTCACGCGCTTCATCCACTTGAGGTTGTTGAGGCCCATGGTGTGAAGAGCAGACCAAATTCCGTGACGGAGGTGGAACCACAAAGCGGTCAACCATACGAGGTACAATACGCAGTACACTTGACCCCAGATAGGAGTAGTAAACAACGCTTTTACCATACCTGCACCATCAGTTGGAGCATAAACAGTACCAAAAGTAGCTACTGCAAAGTCCTCAGCACCGCACATGTGCATAATCTCAGTAAACTGCATCTTGAACCAGAAGTTAGCCAAGTGGAGAACGATGAAACCAATCACCACGAAGCCAAGAACGAGCATGTTCTCAGACTCCCACTCAACGCCTTCGCGCTTAGCAGTAACCGCATAGCGGTCTTTACCGCGAGCCATACGGTTTTGGATTGTCAGATAGATAGCATAAGCAAAATGGATGAATACCAAGACACCCAAACCGATAGTTGCTACCAATGCATACCAATTTGCGCCCAAAACGGAGCAAATCCAGTTGTAAGCCTCCTCCGAGAACACCAAAGCCAAGTTCATGCAGCCATGGAAAAGCAGGAAGAAGACCAAGCCCAAGCCCGAAATACTCATAACGAACTTACGACCAATAGATGAATCTTTTAACCACATAAGTTTTTTTGATTTTTGTTGTTTTTATTTAGTAAATTTTATGTATTTTTCGCCAATGTACACAATGAACATGCAAAGGTACGAAATAAATTTCGTTTTACCAAAAAAAATACCAAAAATATGCTCTACAATATAAAATATGTAAAAAAGCACTTCCTATTTGTTGTAAAACTTGGAGATTTAGAAAAAATGTAGTACTTTTGTAGATTGAAATAGTTTGGAGAATTTTGCACGGAAATGAAAAAACAAAAACTCATATATCTCTTGCTACTTTGGCTCGGTGTGGCTCTACCGCTTCAAGCGCAAATTAAAGGAGCAGGTAGCAGTGTGTTTCACTTTCTTGATTTGCCTGTGTCCTCGCGAATTAATGCCCTTGGTGGCGACAATGTGTCCATAGCCGATGATGATATTAGTATGGCGTTTGGCAATCCTGCGCTATTGACTGACCGTACCGACAAGGTGTTGCAACTCAATTATGCCTATTACCTTGCAGGAACCATGTTTGGTAGTGTCTTATACGGACATAACTACAAGGACAATTATTTTGCTGCGGGGGTGCACTATCTGGACTATGGAAACATGGCGTACGCAGATGAGAATGGCAACTTGATGGGTGGGATGTTTACGGCAAAGGATATTTGCATTAACCTGATGTATGCCAGACAATTAGGTCCGATGTTCCGCGTCGGAGTTGCGCTCAAACCGATTGTGAGTGTATATGAGTCTTATACCAGTTTCGCTATGGGCGCAGATGTGGGCGGGCACTTCCAGACTGCTGATACGGCTTTCCAAATGGGGCTCACCTTGCGCAATATCGGTTGGCAGCTGAAAACTTTTTATGAGGATGATTTTGGACAGCATACCGAGATGTTACCTCTCAATCTGGAGTTGGGCTTGAGTTATCGCCTTAAGCATGCTCCTATTCGTTTGTCGCTGACAATGCATAACTTACAGCGTTGGGATATAGCACCAATGGAAGCAGATGTGAAGTGGTATGATATGCTTTTCCGCCATACGATTTGGGCAGTGGACATTGTGCCAAAGAGTGAGAAGTTTTACTTTACTCTCAGCTATAACCACCGTCGTCAGGCAGAGATGAATTTGGCCAAAGTACGTAGTTTGGCTGGTTTTGCGTTGGGTGCGGGTGTTAAGATTTACAAGTTTCGTTTGGGCTTTGCACTCAGCCAATATACTAAGAGCAACTTTACGTATCAAGTGTCGCTTTCTACAGACATCAATAGTTTCTTGAAATAAGTGAACCTACCCCTAAATAAAGGGAAGGGAGCAGGTTCAGCATAATATAGGGTAAAAAAATGAACAATAAAATTATCGTCGCCATTGATGGCTATTCTTCTTGTGGAAAATCCACCATTGCAAAGGCACTCGCCAAATATGCAGGTTATACATATGTAGATACAGGTGCAATGTACCGCGCTACAGCGTTGTATGCGCGACAAGCGGGTATCGGGTATAGTGAATCGGATAACGGAGCATTGCTGGCGCAATTGGATAATATACATATTGGTTTTGTTCAAACGCCAGACGGACAGCATGTTACGCTGAACGGAGAGGATGTGGAATCGCAGATACGCACATTGGAAGTAGGCGAATTGGCTTCGCAGATCTCCACAATCAAAGAGGTGCGTGCCTTTCTGGTTGCGCAGCAGCAAGCCATGGGCGAGAAGAAAGGTATTGTGATGGACGGTCGTGATATTGGTACGGTGGTTTTTCCACAAGCAGAATTGAAACTCTTTCTTACTGCTTCGCCCGAGGTGCGTGCTAAACGCCGTTTCTTGGAGCTACAAGTTAAGGGAGAAACACCCGATTTTGAGGAGGTACTTCGTGCTACCAACGAGCGCGATTATCGCGACACACATCGTGCTGAGAGTCCACTGAGACAAGCAGAAGATGCGGTTGTGGTGGACAATAGCGAGATGACGCGTGAGGAACAGATGGAGCATATTATAAATGTGTTTAGAGGACGCTGCGCTGTTGTTTAGAGGTAAAGGTCAAAGGCGAGAGATGATTGTAACCATTGATGATAATTCGGGTTTTTGCTTCGGAGTGACCACTGCTATTGAGACTGCCGAACGCGAATTACAGAAGGGACAACTCTTCTGCTTGGGCGATATTGTGCACAACGGACAGGAAGTGGAGCGCTTGGATAAACTGGGACTGGAGACAATTGATTATGATGATCTTCGCACCTTACGTAATGTGCGCGTGCTCCTGCGCGCGCATGGAGAACCTCCCAGTACTTATCGTATTGCCCAACAAAATGGCATAGAGATTATAGATGCCTCTTGTCCTGTCGTGCTGAAATTGCAAAAGCGTATTCGAGAAACATACCAAGCATTGCACGGAAAAAGTATGGGAGCACAGATCGTTATTTTCGGTAAGAAAGGGCACGCAGAAGTGATTGGTTTGGAGGGGCAAACCAATAATACGGCTATCGTGATTGAGAATATCCACGATTTGGATAAACTGAACTATGAGCGCCCAATATACCTCTTCTCACAAACGACCAAATCGGTCGAGGAGTTTCGGGGTATTGTGGAAGAAATCAAGAAGCGAAGAGGCGAGAGGTTAGAGGCGAAAGGCGAGGAGATTGTATTTGAATACCACGATACGATTTGCAGAAATGTGGCTAATCGTGTGAAGCGGTTGCAGGATTTTGCTCGTAGCAATGATGTGGTGATTTTTGTGGGTGGCAAGAAGTCGTCAAATGCCAAAGTGCTATTTCAAAATTGCCTTGAGGTGAATCCTTGCACGGTTTTTGTAAGTAGTACAGCAGACATCACGCCAGAGATACTTCAGCAGTGCCATGCGGCGGAGAAAGTAGGTGTCTGCGGAGCCACCTCCACGCCTAAGTGGCTCATGGAAGATGTAAGAAAATATATAGTTGAAAGTGTATAGTTTAAAGGTAAGAATATATGGAATATAAACCTAAAACAATTGGTGTCCTCACCTCGGGAGGTGATGCACCGGGCATGAATGCAGCTTTGCGTGCAGTGACACGTGCTGCTATATCAAATGGCATTAGAGTGAAAGCTATCTATCGTGGCTATAAAGGGCTTATAGATGGCGAAGTAAAACCCTTTACCACGCAAGATGTGAGTGGTATTATCCAACGCGGTGGTACGATTATTAAGTCTGCGCGATGTGCTGAGTTTACCACCAAAGAAGGTCGCCAACAAGCATACGAAACCATCAAGCGTGAAGAGATAGATGCGCTGATTGTGATTGGCGGCGATGGCTCGTTTACGGGAGGACGACTCTTTGCGCAGGAGTTTAATATTCCTGTGATTGGTATTCCTGGCACGATTGACAACGACCTTTGGGGTACGGATGCCACTATTGGTTACGACACGGCTCTCAATACGATTATGAACTGCGTGGATATCCTTCGCGATACAGCTACCAGCCACGAGCGTGTGTTCTTGGTCGAAGTGATGGGGCGCGATGCAGGGTTCTTAACATTGAATGCGGCTATTGCGGCGGGCGCAGAGGCCGCTATTATCCCAGAGCGTGCTACGATTATTGAACAGATTGAGGAAGCGATAGGTCAAGGCAAACGCAAGAGCAAAAACTCCAGTATCGTGCTTGTACAAGAGCATGCTATTCAAGGCGGTGCGCAAGCGGTTGCTAAGATGATGGAGGAGACACATCCTGAGTTTAGCACACGTGTAACTATTCTCGGTCACCTCCAACGAGGTGGTTCGCCTTCTGCCAGCGACCGCATTTTGGCATCTCGTATGGGTATTGCGGCTGTGCAAGCTCTCATCGAAGACCAACGCAATATTATGGTGGGCTTGCAAGACGATGAGATTGTGTATGTGCCACTCAGCAAAGCTATTAAACAGAAGAAAGATATCAATGCAGAAAAATGGGCTGCGATGCAGATACTCAGTATCTGATTTTAGCAGAAGATAAGCCGAAGATAGGCCGAAGATAGAAAGAAGAAGCGCAATGTGTTGTGCTTCTTCTGTTGTTTGATAGAGGAATATCAGATTGTGTTGTTAGTCTTTTCGTTTCGGGTTCTTTGGAAACCACCCGCGCTCTACGCGCTTCTTTTGCTCAAAGAGTTCGAGGATAGACCAGAAACAGGAGAAAGAGATAACACCCAGTATCACAGAGAAATAGATATTATCTATCAGCAGCGAGCCCACCAACATCACTACACCTGCTAATGCAAATACCCACCAGCATTTGGTGCCAAAATAGTATTCACCCTTTATCACCAAGGGGTGAAACAAACCTATACACAAAAAGGCTACTAATCCTAATACAATACCTGAGAAATTCATTTTTTAGTGACAGAACATAAAACCAAAGAAGAACCGCGGACCAGTAGGCAGGAGCAGTTGATTCTCTGCAAATGCCAACATCCAATCCATGCGAAGGGTCATATGGACACGTTTGGTCATGCACCAATCTATGCCCACGTATGGGTTTACATAGCCAAACCCTTGTTTGGTGAGCATGGTCC
>CALZHO010000079.1 GCA_945787425.1 uncultured Bacteroidales bacterium | reverse complement strand
AGGTGCGGTACATTGTCATTCTACCTGTCTTGTAAAGTAGCACAATAAGAGGGTACGCCATTCGACGCACCCTCTTATTCATTTATCAAAGGATTTAGACCAAAATATTAGAATTGATTACCATGGTTGCGTTTTGGGATCTTCACCCCAAATGGGATTTGTTTTCTTTCTGGTCATAGACGCTGCTCCATCCCATTCTTCATCTTCTTTCAATTTTATCTCTGGGTCTTTACTACCCATCAAGATGGAGGCATAAATTTTTACAACTTTCGCTGATGGTTGTATATAGAACTTTTTCATAATTATTTCAAAAAGTTTTAGGGTTACTTATTTCACGATAAACTTACGACCAGATTGGATATAGATACCGCCTTTGTGCAACTGGTTGACACGGCGTCCTGTCAAGTCGTAGATGGGAGCTGTCTCATCGATGGAATTGATTGTTTGTATGGCTGTGGCAGTTCCTTCACCAAACTGAAGTTTGAAGCCACGCACTGCTTGTTCACTTGTAATGTGCAGATAAGCCTTACCCTTTCCGATTTGGCTACCTACTTTAGCCTTGTAGAAACCGATACCTAAAGTTCCTTTTACCAATATATAATCACCACTCTCAACAGTATGGGTTGCATTAGCAGTGCCTACCAGTAAATTGCCATTCAAGACTGCAGTCGTCTCGGTCGTTGCAGGTAGCATACGAGTTTGAACATTCTCCATTTCTCCAATCAGAACAACACCAGCACCAGCGGGGATTGCTCCACTGACTGCCTGCATCCTTGCTCCATTCTGTTCGTCATTAAGCAGGGCAGCATAGGCTTTCACACCGTTTGGGGCGACCGTTGCATAGGGTGCGGAGAAAGTGCTGATTGTCATACCAGGGTCAATACCACTAATCAATTTATCATCTGTACTAACAGCATTCAGTTTTACGCTATTGGTAGCAGTTGCATCTTCAAAGAGTAGTGCGGAGGTATGATTGTCATCGAAATAAGGAGCATTTGAGTTACTATAACTTCCACTTGTTGTCAACACTGTGTACCCAGTAGCATATGTGTTAGAACGGCGTCCACTGAAAGTAACATAACCGAAAAGTGCCTCTTGCGTACCTGGAACATAAGTACCCGTCGTCATCTTAGCTATCGCGATCTGCGTCCAATCAGACTTATTATCACTTTCAAAGTTGAAGGAACCCACAAAGCCTTTGTGACCATTGGCTCCATCAGAGCTACCGCGCCATGCCAAGAAGTTTCCGTCAGGTGTAACGAAAGCATATTTATCATTCTCGAGTTGTCGGCAGATGAAAACGCTAGCATCGGCCTTGGTTGTCGCGCCAAAGGTAATTTCTGTGCTATTGTCCGTATATTTCATATAGCGCTTCGCACCGAATTTGGTTAAGTTTGCTATTGTGTAAGCTTTACCATCTTCGGGTAGTTGAATCTCTGTGGTAGATTGTTTATAGGTGGTGACAGCTGCATTGATAGCATTGATACGATCTGTAGCAGTAGCTGTCGTATTGGCCTTCTGTTCATTGATAACCCTTTCTAGAGTAGAACGGCTGGCTGCCGTATTCAAAGGATAACCAACGCCTGTTTTTTCGAGAACTTTGTTGGCTACGGCCACGGCGGCATCAACATTTATATCATCGGACGCAGTATATCTACCTCCAGTAATGTCGCTAATGGTCATCGGCTTATAGACGATACAATATTGGCCAGGAGCTTCCTCGAAGAGCATACCAATTCGTCCATCCTGCTGCAATGTCATAGCAGAATAGGCAGAGCCCTTATAGCTGATTTGCTTTGTCATTGTCCAATCTTGGCAGATAGACGTTGTGGTATAGTCGCTGCCAGAAATTTCCTTTGTCCAAACAGCTAAGTTATTGCGACCACTTCCAAGAGGAACGGACTGAAGTATGATAGAAGTAGTGTTACCAGTTTCGATATTCTTGACATTATCCACGAAAAGAATCTCGCCATTTGTACCGCTGTCGGTATTGGTTAGGCCATTTCCCACTTCAAAACTCTTCTTCATTTCTCCCCATGAACCACTCTGATAAGTTTCATCGGTGTAGGTGAAGAGATTGAAGCAACGGCCCTGGGGATGACGGCTACTCAATACAACTGTGCCATCGGGTAACTCCTCACACTTGGGCTCATTGCCAGCTGTGGCAGGACGATCGTCCACAGAACCGAGGATATGCCATGTTTCTCCAAAGTCGTCAGAATATACCACACGATTACCACTATTTTTGGTCCAGAGGGCTGCATAGATACGATAGTAGTCGCCTACCTTCACCTTCCGACTCTGCATAATACGACCAGCACCAACGAAAAGGGAGGTCACAGTGACATCAGTACCGTTCTTGACGAATAGCGGATAGAATCGATCGGTAACTTCGATAGGTGCAGACCACTCCCATTTACCATCCACCAATTTAGCACGAACAAGAGCAACGCGGTTAGGGTTGGTTGTATTTTCATTGAGGGTATATACTGTTGTATTAGCATTACATACAGTTTTACCGCAGACGCACAGCATCAGGATTTCGTTACGCTCGCGGTCAGCCACTACAGCCGCATCGCCAAAGGCATAGTCAAAGTTGACACGTCGTTGGCCTTCGGCCGCTTCGATACCCGTACCATTCGCCACAAAGAACTCATCGCCCCAGGTCTGTCCATGGTCCGTTGATATGCGGCATTTGATATCCACTTCTCCATAGCCTACATCATTACCACAAGGACGATTGTCGCTGAAAGCTAGGATATCACCGTTGAGTGCTGTAACAATGGCAGGGATACGGTAGGGTTTGTTGTTGGCATCGGGAGTCGTGTAGAGAATCCGCTCGTCTGTTTTTGCGTAGCTTACATCCAATGTACGAGTATTGGCTTCGGAGAAGTTCAATCCTTCAATACTATACACACTTGCTGCTCCATCTACAGAAAAAGTCCAATCAAATCCGCGCGTAGTTGTGGAGGAAATATTTACACTGGCATTTTTGGGGAAATAGAGTGACTGGGTTGACACAGCCCCTGTAATTGTCTTGGCTGTTGTTACTCCTCCCGCAGTAATATTCAGACTGGCAATATTGGTATTGGGAGCTATCACTCCAGACACCTCCACAGTCAGGCTAAGGGATTTCGTCATGTCAATCTCCTCTACTAGCCAACGGTTTCCTCCATCTGAATTTTTGAAGAACTTCAAAACATTCCCTATGCCTTCATAGGGATTTAGGCCCAATGTATTCTCTGTGTCAGAAACGGGTACGAAGGAATAGCCAGATACGGTGTTAGTAGCATTGGTCGTGGTGTAATCTACAAGTTTCCACGACTGGGCTGCACTTGCCTCATCAGCCGTTTGGAAAGTAACAGCTTCAGCACTGGCAGGAGAGCCATCATGGCTAATCACTAGCGTTTCGGATTTCTTGTTGTAAATCTTGAAGTTGCTGGGCGTACCAACGAAACACCACAGATAGTTTTCCGATGACAAGTCAATCTTTTCTGTCTTGATATTTTGGTTGGCTTCAGGTGTCGCATTATTCAACGCAAAACCATATTCGGGATTGCGACTGTTTCGAATACGCAACCATTTCTCACCATAGGTTGCTGAGAAGTAGTTGGGCAGAAACTCGGATATGTACGTCACATCTGATTCTGAGCCTTGAAATTCAACACTAGTCCCTTTCGATACGCCGTTCAAACTAAATCCATTGAAGGAGAAGTTCTCTTCATCGTATGAGGCAACTGATAATGTAGCATCTGTGACCGTGACATCCTTCAACGCATAAGCAGCAGGAATGGTCTGAGTTTCTCCATTCCAAGTCACCGAAGCCCCAGCTTGCGAATTTCCTTCTACGCGAAGGATTGGGCCTGCGGGGACAAAGTAGAAGTTGGATGAATAGTTTGTATTATTCTTGTTGTAATTAGCATGTGAAGATTGGTCAAAAGTACCATCATACTTCATCACTAGATATGAATTGCCGCCCTTCATGTGTACAGCCTGTCCACTGGGATTTCCATCCTCAATCAAGTAGTTATATGGACTTGATGCAAAAGCTTTCCACCCAAAATATTTTCCATTGCTGATATTTCGAAATTGATGATAGGTGCCATCAAACGTACATTCAAAAAGGTAGCGATCTACGTTACCTGAGATTGTGGACGCGACTCTGAGTGTGCCATTATCATTGTAGAAATATTGCCGATCATCGTTGTCGCAATAGATAAAATAACGAATACCTGGACCAGGGAAACTGGGCTGGTTAATAGTCGAAGTGGTATATGTATAGAATGCATAGGGGTGACCATTACTCCACTTTACCCATGAACCAGAATTACCATTCCAACAATCCGTGCCATTAGCTGTAGGGCCATTGATTGTCCACACGCCACTACCTGTGGCAGAAATTGCTTTGGCATTAGATGTATTACCATTTTTATCACGCGTGAGAATTTCTCCATCAGCCTTAGGACAAAGTGTAGTGTACCAGTCTTGAATAAAGATTTTCGTATCGGCAGCACTACGATGCGCACCAGTAGCAGTGACATACTTATTAGCACCTACGTTCTTCAAGTAGTAGGCATCTGTTTCACCTGCCGCTGTCACCTGCCAAATAAAATTTTCCGAAATGGTAGCATAGGTGGCGGCAGTATTGATTGCACCAGAATGTGCCATTCCTGTTCCCGTACTCCCAATAAAACCTGGTCGGTCTGATTTCGTGTTGTAGATAAGGTACGAAGTTCCCTCATTCAATGTAGTTACTGGTTGATCGGGACGATAAACCGTCACGTTCAATTGTGCCAATGCCGTGGACGAACCTAGCACAAGCAGCAGAAGACTACCTACAATCAATTTGATTTTTCTCATAGATTTAAGGTTTGATAAATTATAGTGAATAGAAAAAAATTGGCAAAACCTCAGATTTAGCACTGAAAATTAGTAATAAATTCTCAAAGTCTTTCAATAATTTATATGAAACCGCTCCGTTTACCCCCCCCCTAATCGCTTTTTGCAATCTCTATATAGCAAAATCAGTCTGTACACACGTTTTTAAATAAAAAATAATAAGAGTTCCAAGGACTGATTGGTTATTCAGAACTTGGAACTCTTATTGATTGATACAATATTCAAAAGTTGTCTATCGTCGCCACCAGCGATGTTCCTTCCAAACGAGGGGGAGG
>CALZHO010000078.1 GCA_945787425.1 uncultured Bacteroidales bacterium | reverse complement strand
ATGTTTGCTATGCAGATGCCAAGACATCTCATCCTGCACCTCATAGTCCTCACACATGAGTGTGTACAACGAGTCGGCAGACATGTCGGGATATACGTAATACGCATGACTCTCTCCGTCACGGCTAATGAAGTTGCAAACTTCCAAACGATAGTATTGTTGAATAAAACCTATAGCGACAATGAATAAAGTAGCTATGGTAAGAATGATAATATATTTTCTTTTCATAATCAAGTTGTTTTTACAAAAAAATCCATGCGCCGTCGTTCCTATGGCTCATGGATTTTTTTGCGGAAGGGACGAGATTCGAACTCGTGGTACGGTTACCCGTACGACAGTTTAGCAAACTGTTGGTTTCAGCCACTCACCCACCCTTCCCCACGCCGTAGCGTGCTTGGACATGTTATGTCTGAAATGCTTTTTTCGAAAGCGGCTGCAAAGGTACTACAAAAAATGCAAATACGCAAATTTTTTTAGAAAAAAATGTATTTTTGGATAAAAAAAGTGCGTATTTGCTGCATTTAGCGTAATTAGCTTCGGGACATTTCTATAAATCTATATCGTATTTCTCACAGATGTATTTCACCACTTTAGGCGGCAGTATCTTGGTACGCGAATGGATGCCATTTGCTCTCAGGTATGCTTCATCGGTGCGCAGCCAGCGGCGAAATGTCTCACTGCTGACGCCACCATTGTTCGTAGATTGTGCGTTTCTTGGGGTCTTTCGGAATTGTAGCCACCGCCTGATGAGCACCAATCCCGTGGAGGCGTTGAAGGGGGAAGTGGAGAGAATGTACAACCATTTGTGTGTTTTGCAGCAGATTTTGTAGAGTATATATTGTATATGTAAAATTTTTTTTGTACCTTTGGGACGATTTTTAATAAACTTGATTTTAACTTCTAAATTTTAATGGTTATGAAAAAGATTCTTATTATCTATGCCCTATGTTGTGCATCCTTTGCGATGGCAGCACAAACCGACTCTTGGGCACAACAATTGGTAAACAACATTGTTGCAGATGTCAGCATTAGTACGGAACAAGCAGAGCAATTGCAATCTGTTGCAGATGCGTATATCGCAGCCCTGCAACAAGCGAATGAGCAATATGCAGATGATACTGAACGCACTAAGGCAAAGGAAACTATTTATCAAACATTTCAAACATCTCTACAAGACGTATTAACAGCCGAACAATATGCAGAACTCATGCGTGTACGCGAGGCACGTCGTAATCAACGTTTAACTAATATTTGATACAATTATGAAACGATATATCTTGATGATTATGTGTTGCATGGCAACTGTGATGACATATGCTCAATACGCAGATTGTATAGAAGTCAACGATTTTTCTCCTACTATCTCACGTTGGGGGGACGCATATCAGCCAGTTCCTACAGAATTGCAATGTTGGACAATAGATTTGGGCGTGCAGGGACATGCAAAAATTACATATAATATTGATTTGGAGTTGCTATACGCAATGGATTGTGTTAAAATCTATGAAATAGATGCAAATAATCATACTATTCAGCTACAATATTTCAGTGCCTGCACATCCTCTGGAACACTCATTACAAATTCTACTACAGGTAAAATCAAAATTGAATATTGGGGATTTATGGGTAACTGTGGAGGATTATACAATGGTTTTCAAATTCGTGTAGAGCCTGCTACTTGTTGTGATCTTGTTAATCATGACCACTATATTTTAGGCAAGTTAGGTGTAGGTACTACCCAACCTGCCCATGAATTAGATGTAGCTGGAACTATTCGTGCGAATGAGATTATTGTGAATACTACTGGTGCTGACTTTGTGTTTGCAGATGATTATGAATTACGCCCATTGAGTGAGGTTAAGACCTTTATTCAAGAAAACAAGCACTTGCCAGAAATCAAATCAGCTCAAGAGATGCAAGAGAATGGTGTGGGCATTAATGAGTTGCAAACACAACTTTTGCAGAAGATTGAGGAGTTGACGCTCTATATTCTCCAACAAGAAGAGAGAATCAAGGCGTTGGAAGCGGAGTTGAATAAGTAAAATTATGTGAAATAATATCTTATGAAAAGATTACTATTCATATTATTAAGTATCGTCCCAATAATAGTATCGGCACAGGATTATTATTGGTATGATGGTACGAAAATTCCATTGGAAAGAGGTAATCAGGAATATATCATATATGATGATTCCTTGCTTTTAGAATCAGATAAAGAAAAGTTGGCATACTGTGAAGTTCTTTCGTATCCAGAAATGGCTAATCTAAAGTGGGGAATAACTCAGCCTAATGCTGTTCTTGAAGATGTAGAACACGTATTCTATAGGATGCCTTCTTACAAAGATGGTGAGGGTAGTAATATGTTTGTAACTCATCGATTTTATGTTAGACTGAAGAATAGTAATGACTTATCCCTATTGCAAAGCATGGCAAAGCAATACAATGCGGAAATAGAAAAAGAGAGTGCTTTACCACTATGGTATATTTTACGCTGTGGTTTACAATCTTCGTTCAATGCTTTGAATTTGGCAAATCTCTTTCATGAGTCTGGACAATTTTCAGTTGCAGAGCCAGAATTTATTGGAGGTATATATCCTACTTCCATTGAGCAAGTTACCAACAATCAATCTGAAAGAACCCAAAAGATGCTCCATAATGGAATGTTGATTATTGAAAGTGATGGAAAGACTTATAATGCACAAGGGATAAAAGTAAGATAATTTGATCATTCTAAATAATAAAATTTATGAAACCAAAATTATTGTATACTATAATTCTGCTACTGAATTTTACTACATTTGTAACATACTCTCAAGATTATTATTGGTATGATGATGCGAAAATACACCTAACTATTGGCGATAAAGAATATATTGTATATGAACCTCATACAACTTCTCCCAATAATGCCACGGGGTTGTTATACGAAGAAGATATTGTTGCATCTAATCAACAAACGTTAAAAATGGGAATTATCGCTAAAGATGCAAATTTAGATATTGGAAGGATTGTCTATAGAATAACATCTTACATCTCTAATGAAGACTCCACTGATGTATTTATTACAGATAAGTTCTATGTAAAGCTCAAGCACCCTGATGATATTCAACAATTACAGCAAATGGCGATTACTTACAATGTTGAGATTCTATATAATCATACATTAGCACGATGGTATGTGTTAGGGTGTACAGCCAATACCGAATATACTGCTCTGCAAATGGCAAATATATTTTATGAATCAGGCATGTTTGAGGCATGCGAACCTGAATTTATTGGATTGGAACAGCCGACATGTGCTAATGATACATACTTTGAGTCACAATGGAATCTTAGTAATACGGGACAATATGGTAGTTCATATACAGGTGTTGATATAAATTATTGTGATGCACATTCAATAACATCAGGAAATGAAAATACTGTTATTGCTGTTTTCGATTGGGGAGTTGAACTTTCCCACCCTGATCTTAATATTTACCCTTTGAGTTACGATGTGAAATCGAGGACATCACCTAGTCAAATATACGACAGTAATCATGGAACTGCATGTGCAGGTATCATTGGTGCAATCAGTAATAATAATCTTGGTGTTGCAGGTATAGCTTCTTCTTGTCCTATTATGTCTATTAGCATGTCTGGTGGTGATACGCGTACTAACATGGCAGATGCTTTTAGATTTGCAACGGATAATGGATGTTCCGTTATTAGCTGTTCTTGGAGTTCAAAAAATCCATCTACCATACTTGATGATGGTATCTCTTATGCTTTAGCAAATGGGCGTAATGGATTGGGATGTGTGGTTGCATTTTCTGCTGGTAATAATAATGTGGATACTATTAACTATCCTGCGAAGTCTAACCCTTCTATCATTGTTGTAGGAGCAATTTCTCCTTGTGGTGAACGAAAAAGTAAAATTTCATGCGATGGGGAAAATTATTGGGGGAGTCAATTTGGTTCTGAATTAGATATAATGGCTCCTGGAGTATTGATACCTACTACAGACACAATAACTATTGATGGCTATCATTCTGTTGATTATAAAATGAGATTTAATGGTACGTCTTCTGCTTGCCCTCATGTAGCGGCGATAGCAGGATTAGTATTGTCGGTTAATCCACAACTCACCGCGAAACAAGTTGCTGATATTATAGAATCAACCGCACAAAAAGTAGGAGGGTATGACTATACTACAACAGAAGGGCGTCCAAATGGTACATGGAATTTTGAGATGGGTTATGGATTAGTAGATGCTTATGCCGCTGTATTGGCAGCAAAGACTAAATACATTCAAAATCACACTTATCAAAATGGTTCTATGGTTGAAACCTATCCCGAAATCATCGCTGGTTATGCTGTAACAGATAACAAACCGTATGGAAATGTAATATTAGAGGCTGGTAGTGATGTTACCTATAGTGCCACAGAACAGGTAGTATTAAAACCAGGCTTCCATGCGAAGGCAGGTAGTAATTTGCATATTAAGATTGAGGCTGCAACTTCCCATACCACCTCGGATCCTCAACAGGTAGCCCCTCGAACATCTTCTGCACCTACAGATGAAACAAATACCACTACAGAGGAAGTTGCAAACAATGGATTGGAAACTGTAGCAAGCGAGGTGATTGTTTCTACTTCCATTTACACAATTAGCGGTCAGTTGATACAGCCTATCTCTGGCGGTCAGCATGATGCGGCACACCTACCAAATGGTATGTACATCCTACAACACCGTATGAGTGATGGTAGCGTGAGAAGTGAGAAAATAGCAAATAATAAGTAGAAATTGCAACTTTGAAATACTATTTTACTCGCCCAGTTCCTTAGTGGACTGGGCGAGTTTTTTATGCCTTTCGGCAATGCGCGAATGAGATGCGCAGAAGGGAAAGAGTGAGATTTTTTTACAGTGACCGTCATTTGTTGATAAATCGTCAACCGCTACGTCATGGAAAAACAGTAATTTTGCAGCATGAATGATTTGTCTATTTCGAATAATGTTAGAGACAACATTAAGCGTATTCTTAATGAGAATAGATCGCTCAAGCAAAAAGATTTTGCTGATGCTATTGATATGGATAAATCACAGTTTCATAGAATGCTCAATACACCTATGGCAATAGATGTGGATGATGCGCTATGGCGCGCATGCTTCAAGAAATGGTTTGTGGCGATGGTGGCGAGTTGGATGAA
>CALZHO010000077.1 GCA_945787425.1 uncultured Bacteroidales bacterium | reverse complement strand
CGCGTATTGCTCCTAACGGCGAGATTCTTGTCAAAGGCGAGAATGTGATGCTCGGTTACTACAAAAATCCAGAAGCAACGGCGCAGAAGATTGATGCCGATGGATGGTTACATACCGGCGACCGAGGTTATTTAGATGCAGATGGTTACCTATATGTGGAGGGACGTTTGGAGCAAGATATGATTGTATTGCCCAATGGTGAGAATATACACCCCGACAATATAGAAAGCAAGATAAATGCCCTGCCAGAAGTAGCAGAGTCCATTGTTATTGCTCGAGGAGGAAACCTTGTAGCGATAGTCGTTCCTTCTTCTGTTGAGCATCATGACCTGCGCCGCTTCATTCTACGCACCATCAATCCACAATTGCCATCTTATTCGCAATTGTATGATGTGGAATGTATCAACGAACCCCTTGCTCGCACCGCCAAACAAACCCTAAAACGATATTTGTATAAGTGATTATTCAGGATAAAATATTATCAGGCGAACGCCCGTTGTATGGCAATAGAGACCTGCAACTGGAGCGAGTTACTATTGGCGAAGGCGAGTCAGCCCTCAAAGAATGTAGCCATATAGAGGCGCATGAGTGCGTGTTTGAGGGACGCTATATATTTTGGGAGTGTGAGAATGTGGAATGTCGTAATTGCCATTTTACTCCCGATGACCGTGCTCCACTATGGTATGGCAAAAATATCCGTATGCACGATTGTATTGTATATGCTCCGAAAGTATTCCGAGAATTAGATGGATTGATACTCGAAAATATCCAAATGTCCGATGGCGCAGAGGCTTTTTGGTATTGCAAGAATGGTCATTTATCAGACCTTAACATGCAACGAGCAGAATATGCATTTATGCAATCCAATAAATTGCAAATCAACAATTTAATACTACAAGGCAAATACACTTTTCAGTATGCGCGCAATATAGAGATTCATAATGCGGTATTAGATACCAAAGATGCTTTCTGGGAGAGCGAAGATTGTACTATCTATGATTCCGATGTCAAGGGAGAATATCTGGGGTGGTATGCACGAAATTTGCGATTAGTCAGATGCCGCATATCAGGCACGCAACCGCTCTGCTATTGCGAAAATCTAATCATTGAGGATTGTGTCTTTGTACCCGATGCCGACCTCGCTTTTGAACATTCATCTGTCGAGGCCACTATTCTCTCTCCTGTTACCTCCATCAAGAATCCCAAATCAGGCATTATCCGTTGCCAAACCGTTGGTGAGTATATACACGATGCCGATGCAAAAGCCCCAGATGATTGTCGGCTATGCCTATTGGATGCCCCGTTGGGGCAGTAGGCGTCCGTCTATTGGCGATAAGGATTCAGAACGCAATTTACGAAATATGAAACGATTTGCGGCAGAGTATCCACAATTCCCATTTCTGCAAGTCCCATTTGCCGAATTAAAGAATGAGAACCGCCAATTTGTTACTGAAACCTTCTAAGAAAACAATTCTTCCATTGTTATCACTTTCTGCACACTACGCAAATATACATTCTCAATAGGAGAGTAGGTGGTCAGTAGGATAGGATGAACTGCTTTAGTGGTCTTGGTGTGATGAACAAACACCGATTGACGACGATGAAGATTATTTTCATCTTCCTGCGACATACAGTATGGCATAGCGGAGAACTTAGCTTCGCATATATTAACAATACCGTCCTGACGGTCAAGTAGCAAATCTATTTGAACACCAGGATAACCATCCGTGGCTTTGGTCTGCCACGAATATACATTAGTCAAAACACCTTCAATGCCCAAAGCCTTTTTTATCTGTATAATATGCTGCATACACACTCTCTCAAATGCAATACCTGCCCATGCACGATGAAGAGTACTGGACAATGACGAAGACCAAAAATGCTCATCGTTATGTTCGTTGGCGCGAATATATTGATAGTAAAACAAGGTGTAATTGTCAATTAGTTGATAGATAGCATCTTTCCTTTTTTTATCGTATGCGTAGTATTTGCGAATAAAACCACAATACTCCAGTTCGTTGAGTGCCTTACTAAATACACCGCTATCGCGTAACTGAGCAATATCCAAAATCTCTTGGCGCAGTAGTCCTGCTTTGCGCTTGCCCAATGCTTCTACAATGGAGATATGCAATGTGGCATTCTTGAATAGGGAAGCGTAGAGAGCCTGAAACTCCAGAAACAACTCTCCGGAGGATTGAAAAAATAATCTGTCTATGTTTTGAGCCAATGACATACCTCTCTGTAGAAAAGTCCAATAATAAGGGATGCCACCCATAATCATATATGCCTCTATCATATCTTTTCTGCTAAAAACCAAGCCCTGTGCCTGTGCAAATAATTCACATTCGCGCAAAGTGAATGGCTGTAGCAATATTCTGCCCGTCAGTCGATTGTGTAGTCCACCGTGGTTGAGAATTACTTTGTCCATAATCCACGATGTCGCACTACCACAAACAATCAATATGATGTCTCTTCGAGCAGATGCCCATGCGTTCCAAAAATGTTCTAATGCACTGATGAAACCACTTTTGCTGGTATCCATCCATGGCAACTCATCAATAAAGATGACTTTCTTTTCGGAGGATAGGTTCGCCAATAGCTCTTGCAACTGCGCAAATGCCTCGTACCAAGATTTAGGGGTTGCCTGTGACTTGTGACCATACATGCGCAAGGATGTTTGGAACTCGCGCAGTTGGTCACTCATTGAGGCACCATATAACCCCGTGTGCTGAAACGCAAACTGATAATTAAAGGTTTCGCGCACAAGATAGGTCTTGCCCACACGACGGCGACCATAAAGAGCAATGAACTCAGACTTGCAGGACTGCAATAATGCTTTTAAACGTGCTGCTTCTTCTATTCTTCCGATTAACATATCAATATCTGTTTTTAGTTGCGCTGCAAAGGTAATATTTTTTTTTGATATACACAACATTTTCTTCGGAAATGTGGTTAAAAAACTGACATTTCCGAAAGGAATAGAAGTAAAAACGGCTTATAACCTTCGGAAAGCCAAACGCTTCATATACTATAGATGCTAACTTGCTTAAAGATGCACGTGATAATAATGAGAAAATCTATTTGCACTTCTGGGACAACTATGGGGTAGGGCGTATTCGTTTGAATGTCAAGTCTAACCCAAGTACGCCTACTGGTTGCGACAATCTAATAGCACCTAACAAAGATGCTCGCCTCGTGCTTGACCAAAGCGGTCTGCTCTATATCGAGCGCGACGGCGTACGCTATACCCTGACTGGTAGTAGGTTGTAGGACGCTTTTTACGGGTATCAGGTATCGGATATTGGGTATCGGGTATGTATCGGTTATGTATTGGAGCATATTGCGAGCGGAAAGGAGAAAGTGAAAACTGAAAACTGAAAACTGAAAAAGGAGAAAGGGGAAAGGACGGAGAAATAATCGACAAAAATCATTCAAAATTAAATCGAAAATTTGATGAAAAATGCAACAATAATTCAACGTGGAATGGTGAAAAGGAGTGTAGGTAGTAATAGTGCTTGTAAGTTACTGATAAATAGTTGGTTATAGCCAAGCCAGTATTTTTGGCGAGCGGATTGAAAGATAAGTATTAGCAATTTTTTTGGAATATTATGCTATTTTTTTAGAAAAAGTGACATTTTTGTTGCGTATATGGAAAAAAAGTAGTAACTTTGCGCCCAAATCTATTGTGCGGTGTTATACCCGATAGGTAAAATGAACAAAGAAACAATAATAATTAACACAATATTAACTAACAACAAATCAAAGTGATGAAGAAAATTCTACTTTCAGCCATTGCTCTAATGATGTCCATAGCCATGATGGCTGTTGGATTGGGTGATGGTACAAGTCAATCCAATGCAATTGACTTTGATTGGGATGACGGCCATAAACCAGCCCTCAGCGCAGGTTCGTGGTATCGCGTGAGTTTGGATCGTTTGAAAGCAGAAGCCAATAACCCTACATTGGCGCTCTACTTGACGAACCTTACTGATGAAACAGCAAACGTTACGGTTAAAGTGGAAGCTACCATCTCTATGTATGGTAAGTCCGAAACAGGAACCAAAACGTTGAACTATTCCATTGATGGCAAAGCTCATCAATTATGGAGTGTTAGCACCTTTAGCTTCCGAGGTCGCGAGTTCTCATTGAAGCAACTGATGGACTTTGGATTGAGCGAAGTGTACTTGCAACTAACCTCCAACCAAGAGATGGCTTTGTCCGCTAAGGTGTACGAAACCGAAGACATCGTGGATGATGCTTGTACAAATGCTATCGACTTCGAATGGTCGGGTGTTTCTGTGCCTGCAGGCGAACAATGGTATTATCTTAACCTTACTGAGGTAGATAATAACAAACAACTAAAGTTTGTTGTAGAAAACAATGGTGCTACTGAAGCTACTGTGAATTTTGACCTCAGTTTGGACTGCCCTGCAAGTGCAATTGTCATTGACAAAGAGTGGACTATTGCTGCTGGTGCAAAAGAAGAGGACGAGTTTGGTCGCATCTTCTTGAATGTGCTAAAAGAAGATTTCGTTTATCTGAAGCTGCATACTGACCAGCCAATCACCTTGCGTGTAGAAGAGGTAGTGGTAGCGGTAGAGCCAGGTAAATACGATGACTTCGATTGCAATGCTGCTACTCTGTTGACATTTGATACAGATCTCAACTTGACTGCAGGTAAGCACATTTACAAAGTAAAACGCGCTGACTTGCTCGCTGGTCGTGATCATGCTACTGAGTTCTATGTGACCAATAACACCGCTACTCCTGCAAATTTGACAGTAGAGGTTGCACTCAGCACACCAGTAGAGAGCACCATCGACCAAAAATTGGTAATCGATGCTCATTCTACAGTAGTAAAACCTGTGAAAGATAATGTCCTCAAGGCATTTGATGTAGAGTGGGTGTATATCCGCTTTATCACAGACCAAGATTTGACTGCTACTGTGGGTATGCGCGAGACATCTCCATGTGCTACTGCAAAAGAGTTTGATTGGACCACTGGCGCAAGTCTCAATGCGGGCGAAACACAATGGTACAGAATGGATATTACATCCCTCAAGCAAAACAAACAACATGCTGAACTCTCCTTCACCAACCATTCTTCAGAGGTGGCTTTGGTGTCTGTAGATGTGGCGTTTGAGTGCGACGGAAAAGTAATTCCAGTGACTTTGCCTATCCCAGGTAACTTGTCGGTGCCAGGCGATAATTGGCCTATCAGCTTGGTACTTGATTAC
>CALZHO010000076.1 GCA_945787425.1 uncultured Bacteroidales bacterium | reverse complement strand
CGACTTCACGCTATAGTTAGCCAATATCTCATCTTTCTTTTGGCGTTTCTCCTCATCGCTCAGCCCCGCTTTCTCAATCTCAGCCACCTCACTACCTACATCTGGTAATACAAAGAACTGAGTATCTTCCATATTGCCAGTCAAGGTATCAATACCTTTATCGGTCAACTCGATTGTCTTATTTTTCTCGTCAATCACAAAGTACAACTCATCGGTAGCCACGTGCATATGTTTCTCATTCTCTTGCATATAGAACTCTTCTGTCTTCTGCAAGCGCACTTTCACACCCGGTTCGCTGAGGTACTTAATCAGCGCTTTGCTTTTTGGCATACCCTTGAAGGCGCGGAAGAGTGCCAACTCGCCTGCCTCGCGTTCTTTCTCATCAGCACTGCCCATCTTGGCTTTGGCTTCGGTGAGGAGTTTGGTGGTCAAGGTGTTTTGCGTGCGAACGAGGAGCTCAACGCGGTGCTTGTATTCATCATACATCTGGTCTTCGCCTTTGGGCACTGGACCGCTGATAATCAATGGGGTACGTGCATCATCAATCAACACCGAGTCTACCTCATCCACAATGGCGAAGTTATGTCCACGTTGCACGAGGTCCATAGGACTGGTGGCCATATTGTCGCGCAGGTAGTCAAAACCAAACTCGTTATTGGTACCGAATGTAATATCACAAGCGTAAGCACGACGGCGCTCGTCGGAGTTAGGTTTATGTTTGTCAATACAGTCCACTGTCAAACCATGGAACATATACAACGGTCCCATCCATTCGGAGTCACGTTTGGCGAGGTAATCATTAACGGTCACCACATGTACGCCCTCGTGTGTCATAGCGTTGAGAAATACAGGCAAAGTAGCCACAAGGGTCTTACCCTCACCCGTAGCCATCTCAGCAATCTTACCTTCGTGGAGCACTACGCCACCGATGAGCTGCACATCGTAGTGCACCATATCCCATACGTGTTCGTTTCCGCCTGCTGTCCACTTATTGAAGTAGATTGCCTTATCGCCATCAATCTCCACGAAATCGAATCGACTGTCAGCTGCCAAATCGCGATCCATCTGAGTTGCAGTCACTACAATCTCCTCGTTTTGAGCAAAACGACGGGCAGTACTCTTCACAATGGCGAACACCTCTGGCAATATCTCACGAAGCACTTCTTCATAAGCAGTCTTAATATCCTTTTCGATATGATCAATCTCGTTATATACTTTTTCGCGTTTGTCAATCTCAAGAGCCTCAATATTGTTTTTCAATTCTGCAATACGCGCTTTCTTGTCTGCCACGCGCTCCTGAATACGAAGCATAAGGGCGGCACTACGGGCGCGGAGGGCATCATTGTCCAATGCATCAACTTCATCGAATACAACTTTGATTTTCTCTACATACGGCATAATCTCGCGCATGTCTTTTTGCGATTTATTGCCGAACAACTTAGTAATAAATTCTACTAATCCCATTTTTATTTCAGTTTATAATTAACAATTAATCATTCATATTTGTGCACACCTACACAAATTAGCGTGCAAAGGTACAAAAAAAAAAGCACAAATACAAGAAATAACCAACAAAAGTGCATTTTAACAACAAAAAACTCAGTCCGCAGACTGAGTTTTTTGTTATTATTGCGAATACGCAATTATCTGCGAGTGCGCAACACTTAATTTAAATCCTTCACAAGGCGCACACTGATTGCACGATACAAGTCATTTGCTTTTCTACCAGCTTCGCGTGAGTAGAACTCAAGGCAAGCACCTTGGGTAGCAGACCAATAACGGCCAAAATAGGTAGGATTAGTAATAGTTGTCATATCTGAATCAGCATAGCCCACTGCTGGAAGGAATACTGCACCAGCAGCCTCCATCAATGCCCATTGCTCAGTTGTGAACTCTTGGTGTGCAGCAAAGTATTGCGCGCCATAATTGCCATTAAAACCAGGAACAAATGTGAGTTCTGGAGTATTCTTCCAATTATCTGGCAAGAACACCAAACCATTCACGCCTGCTACTTGTGCAGCACCGCAAAGTTTAGAGGCACGTGGTCGGCTCCAACGCAAGTAACCCCACTCATCCGAAGTCAAAGTACGCCAAGTATTCTTCTCATCATCGCCGACATAAGATGCTCCCCAATCTGCGAATGCACCACTATACACACTATCCACATTAGAAGTGCTGAGTCCCCAATGTACTTGCTCAGAACTCCATGCGAACAAGTCAACCCATTTCTCGTCAGCATTTTTCTCATAAGAAGAGAATGTAATACCAAGATATGACAATTGATTGTCAGCGAATTGCAATTTTTCAAAAATAGCATCCACCTCAAACTCATCTACCCATACCAATTGTGTATCTCCTGGATTGATGATTTCCACCTTAACAGAATCTACCCAGCCAGTCTTATCCACCTTGGCACTATCTACGCGGACATGGAGATTCGGAAACTCTACAGCCCATTTATCAATATTCTTCACAGAATCTACATAATATTTTTTATTCTTACCGCTTCCACTGGTTTTGATATAAACAGAGTCAACCATCAATGTTCCTGGGTATCTATGGAACATCAAATTACCTTTCGCGAAGTCAACACGTTTATCTGGACTTACAGAAAATCCAGCTTCTGTTGGGATGTTTTGGTCATCTTCACTAACAGAAGGAGTGTTAGGATTGCAAGCGCTAAAAAATATAGCTGCTGTAATAATGGTTAAGAAACCTATTTTTTTCATTTGTTTTGTGTTTTTTTGGGGGAGTTGGTTCCTAACAACCCGTTGGTATAATTCAATTGAAAGCGTGGAACCTTACCTTCACCTATCCCATTTATGAGACTCAACGGTAAACGCTTTACTTATTATCACATGGATTGTGCCTGCAAAGTTACAACATTTTTTTTATTCTACCAAATATTGTACACTTTTTTTGCATTTTCCTTTATTTAATGGTAGCGCCTTGTGCATTGTAGCGGTGACCATTGAGCAAAATGTAGAGGTATCCATTCTCGATAATTTTGCCCTCAGCAGGAGTAACAACCACATTATCCACTGCTGTACCAGGACCAGGTTGCACATACTCTGCGTGCACGTTGTCAATGTAGAATGCACCAGAACCAGACAGCAAGTTGCTACCACCTACGAGACGCAAGCCCATCAATTGATAATCAATACCTGCTGGCAATACCGACAAATCTGGTTCGCAATAGCGCCAACCAGCGAAGTCAAAGTCGCAGACTTTCACAAATTGGTTGTCACCGTCCACGCCATAGTGGATATACAAACTATTGAACGAGTAGTCTGAGAAGACATACATACCCACTTTAGATACATTATTGCTAATAATCAACGTAGGATCAGTCACTTTGAAGCGAGCCTCACCACCTGGTGCAGCAAAGACATATGCACATTGGTTGGAATAGGTACCTGCATATTTCTTGTTTTTATAGCAAAGTGTATTAACAGACTCTACATCAATCGAATTCTCCTTATCGCCCTCAAAGAACTTGGTTTCCATGTCATGAACGAGTGGCAAAGTAGGAGTCTTCTCCTCGCCTGTGCGGAAAGGAATCTCATATGTTCCGTTGAGCAATATACCATCCATATCCTTGATATTTGCATCCAGCACCAGTTTGTATTCTGCATTTGGTTGCAATGGATTAGTCAATTCAAATGCAGCATAACCGTAAGGTTCTGGAGCTGCGTTGTATTTATACGAACGTGTATTAACCGCCAACTTATTACCCGCTGCATCATATACTGCCATATTGTTGCGCACAGAGCTTGTCACAATCTTGGCATCAAACACAGCAATGAACGATGGTGTCAAAGGCACATTGAGTTCACCCGTTGCAGGATAAGTTTGGACGATGCTTATCGAACCACGATTGCTGGTGGTGAAAGAGAATGAGAATGGCTCTTTGAGGTGGTTGTCAAAAGTAGCATCTGGGTGGCAAGCACCAACACCCAGAGTTACTGTGTATGTCACACCTGGTTCGAAGCGAGTAGCAGGGGTGAAACGCATAGTATGGTTATCATCCTCGAAAGTCACTTTACCTTCCACCGCAGGAGCAATCTCAAATGCAGCTGCTGTAGCTTCGGTTTCCATATCCCAGTTGAATGAGATAGTCACCTCTGTAGATACCAACACTTCTTCACCCGGAGCCACTTTTGGACTATAGTCAAGCACCTCTGGAGGAGTTTGGCGCATCATAGAGAGTCCAAAAATACCATATGAAATTTCGTTATTCTTCACCTCCAATGTTTGTTCTTGTGGATAATAACCCTCTGGTTTTGCTTTTACAGTATAAGTACCAGGTTGGAGATTCCAGAAATAGTACACACCATTGTAGAGGGTGTCGGTCACATATGTATCTAAGAGTTGGTCTCCTTGCCAGAGCTCAACGACGCCACGATTAATTGGGCGAAGCATATCACGGGTACCCTTACGAGCCTTATAGTCAGGGAACTCTTGCTCTTGATAGACATCATGAATCTTACCACCGATAGCGCCATAAGGCAATTCGCCATCGCAGAAGTGCTTATAGAAAGTCTTGGCGAATTGGAATGACTCTTGACGCTTGTAGTCGATATTCATCAATCGGTAAGTCTCAGGCAGATAGTCGTGCATCATACCCTCAGAGATAGTACCAGGCACACCCAACCAACGCATTACGCCATAGCCATTGCTCCAGCCCATGATAGTACGAGCGAAAGTCTTGTCGCCCGCGATATTAGGTTCGCGCGACCAGCAACTGACTTGGTTAGAGTATTGGTTTTGACCCATCAGCGTGGTGATTTTGCGTGCCTCATTGCAAATCTCTTCTGGCACTTTTTCTGGATAGCCATTCAAGCCATATGGGTCACCAGGGGTGATACCAGAGTGGAGGTGAAGGACATAGTTGGATGGGTTACCCGCATTAGAGTGGATAGAGAGCATGAAGTCCGCGTTCCAGTTGGTTGCCTCAGCAGAAATACCAGACAGACTGCGGTCGTCTTCGGTAGTATTGTGAATACGGGACATCTTGGTTTGGAAACCAAGATTACGAAGAAGGGTATCCAAGCGCATACCTTTATCCAAGTTGGAAACGCTCTCCCAGAAACTCATCTCACGTGTATAACCTGCCGCCTCATTCACTTGATTACCATTAACAAAGATAGGATAAATATACATTAGACGGTCATCTGAGTCATAGCCACCGTGACCTGGATTGATATAAATCTTATAGTCAGCAGGATTGGTAGAAGTCGCACGCTTAGTTTGTCGCTTCATGTGATTGAGCAATGTGCCATCTAATTCTTGCA
>CALZHO010000075.1 GCA_945787425.1 uncultured Bacteroidales bacterium | reverse complement strand
TTCCAAGAGTTTTAGAAGTTCTAAGAGTTATAAAAGTTCTAAGAGTTTTAGAAGTTCTAAGAGTTATAAAAGTAAATGATTAAGATTGAAATTCTAAATATGGGTGCAAAGGTACAAAAAAAAATGGATATGTGCAAGTTTTTGCACGGAAAAGTGACAAGCTTTACTGTTGCACTGCTGTGCTATTACACTATCCTATAAAAAATATGTCGAAGATTTGTTTATGTCAAAAAAAAGCAGTAATTTTGCAGGCGAATGGTAGTGTAAGAGATTATGTTTTTGATTCAAAACACATTAGTCAGTCTGGATGTCTTGGAAAAAGACTTCTGCTGTGATTTGGATACGTGTCGCGGTTGCTGTTGCATAGAAGGCGATGCAGGGGCACCATTGACGGATGAAGAGGAGGCGAAGATTCGTGAGATATTGCCCATTATCTTGCCTGATATGACCAAAGAAGCACGAGCAGTAGTAGAAACACAAGGGTTGTCGTATCTTGACCCCTCTGGCGAGAAAGTGACGTCGATTGTGAATGACAAGGATTGTGTCTTTGCTCGTACAGACCACAATGGTTGGTGTTATTGCCTCATTGAGAAAGCATACAACGCAGGTAAGATAGATTTCAAGAAACCTATCTCCTGTCACTTATATCCCATTCGCCTCAATCAGGTAGGCGATATGATAGGTGTGGAGTATCATCGTTGGGACATCTGCCATTGCGCACGCGTACTGGGAAAAAAACTGCATCTACCTATCTATCAGTTTTTGAAAGAACCACTTATTCGTCGATTTGGACAAGCGTGGTATGATGAACTATGCCTCGTGGCAGAAGAATGGAAGAAACAGGTTAGAGGTTAAAGGCAAGGAATGAGAGCAGAAATCATAACGATCGGTGATGAGTTGTTGATAGGGCAAGTGGTGGATACCAACTCTGCTTGGATGGCACAGCGACTCAACGAGATAGGCATAGAAGTCTATCAGATTACATCCGTACACGATAATCGTGAACATATACTGCAAGCACTGGATGGCGCCTTTTCGCGAGTAGATATAGTGCTTACTACTGGCGGATTAGGTCCTACTAAGGATGACATCACCAAGCATGTGATGTGTGAGTATTTTGGTACATCATTAGTGGAAGATTCGCGCGTGCGCGATCACGTACACGAGTTATATAAGGAGCGCCCCGATGTGCTCAACCGTCTGACCGCCACACAGTGGTTAGTGCCTAAATGCGCAACCATATTGCCCAATAGAGTAGGTAGTGCGCCCATTATGGTGTTTGAGAAGGAAGTTGATGGCGAGAAGAAAAAACTGCTCGTTGCCATGCCAGGCGTGCCTCATGAGATGAAAACTGCTATGGACGAGCAGGTGATTGGGTTGTTATGCGAAAGGCAAGAGGAGAGAAGCGAGATTATTCACCGCACATTGATGGTTAGCGGCATAGCAGAGTCCACACTCGCGTTGCATATTGAGGGTTGGGAGAGTGCCTTGCCTGATACAATGCATTTGGCGTATCTGCCTCAGAACGGCACTATTCGCTTGCGATTGAGCTCCTATGGCGAAGCCAGCGCGGAGGAAGTAGAGGCGCAAATAGAAGCACTCAAGCCGCTGGTGAAAGAGTGGCTGTTAGGTGATGAGGTGATAAGGTGATGAGGTGATAAGGTGATGAGGTGAGAAGATAAGGGCTATGGAATATATAAGAGAATTATTTTTGACTCCTTCGGTGACGCAATCTATTGTGTTGCTTACGTTGGTGGTGTGCTTAGGTTTATGGGCAGGCGAACACCTACGTATAAAGAATTTCTCATTGGGGGTTACATGGATACTCTTTGTGGGTATTATCTGCTCATCTTTTGGTATATCCATAGATCCGCAAGTGAGTCATTTTGCTAAGAACTTCGGATTAATACTGTTTGTCTATTCTATTGGTTTACAGGTTGGACCATCGTTCTCTCCGTTTGGTAAGAATGGTCTGCGGCTGAATATGCTGGCTATGACCATTGTGCTGTTGGGCCGTCAGGGTTGTCACTGCGTCCAATCAATATGAGTACGATGGCAGGTATCATGTCAGGGGCGGTGATGAATACGCCTTCGTTGGGTGCGGTACAGCAAACGGCTTCGGACTTGCTGGGAGTGGTATCGCCAGATATAGCCATGGGTTATGCACTGGCATATCCATTGAGCATTGTGGGACTGATATTGTCCTTTGAATTGATACGCTTCTGTTGCCGTGTGAACTTACGCAGGGAGGAAGAGAAACTGCGCGAGGAACCCATATGTGTGGATATTCGTTTGGATATAGCGAACGCAATAACGCTCAAAGAGTTATACGAACGGTGTAAGGTGAATAATATGTTGGTTAGTCGTGTGACACGTGAGGATGGCAGGGATGAATTGGTGGATTCGGCAACCATGTTCTATCCTCATGATATAGTACGTATTGTGAGCGACAAACGTCACGAGAAGGATTTGCAAGTATTGGGCGCAGTGACACATTATGGTTTTCGTGGACGTGAGCGCTCCAATCACTTGATTTCGCGTCGCGTGGTAGTTACACGCAAGGAGTGTAACGGCAAACGGCTGAGTACCTTTGATGTTCGCCATCGCCACCATGCTACTATCACGCGTATTAATCGTGCGGGTGTGGAGCTGCTGGCAACGCCCGACTTTGTGTTGCAATTAGGAGACCGTATCATGGTAGTAGGCGACAGAGATGACGTGCGCCATGTGGCGGATATATTCGGAAATGAGTTGAAACGTTTGGATTTGCCGAACTTGATGCCTATCTTCTTTGGTATCTTCTTGGGTGTATTGCTGGGTTCGTTGCCTATCGCTATTCCTGGTATGAATCAGTCGTTTAAGTTGGGGTTGGCAGGAGGCTCGCTGATTGTGGCACTGCTGATTGGACGTTTTGGACCGTATTACAATATGGTGACTTTTGCCACCACAAGCGCCAATATGATGTTGCGTCAAGTGGGACTGACCTTATTCTTGGCGGCAGTGGGGTTGAGTGTGGGAGATGGTTTTGTGCGTACCATTATGGATGGTGGGTATATGTGGGTGGTGTATGGTGTGATGATAACCATGATACCTCTTGTGACGGTGGGATTCATTGCGTATAAGGGTATGAAAATTAACTTTTTTAAGGTGGTTGGTCTCCTGATAGGAGCCATGACAGGTGCCCCCGCGCTGGGGTATGCGGAGAGTCTATCGTCGCATAATGATCAGGCGTCGGTGATTTATGCAACCGTTTATCCGTTGACGATGTTTCTCCGTGTGATGGCAGGACAATTATTGATTGTGATATTTTGTTCGTGAAATAATTTGCATATGTCAAAAAAAAGTAGTAATTTTGCGCGTTGAAAATACATAAATTGTAAAATAATAAATAATCATATCGTTATGGAATTTAAGTATGCACCCATGTTTCAACTTGGAAAGGATGAAACAGAGTATTATTTGCTGACCAAAGACCATGTGTCGGTTAGCGAGTTCGAAGGTAAACCAATTCTCAAAATTGAGGCAGAAGGATTAACAAAAATGGCTAATGCTGCCTTCTCGGATGTGAGTTTCATGCTTCGCCGTAGTCATAATGAGCAAGTGGCAAAGATTCTTCGTGATCCAGAGGCAAGTGCTAATGATAAATATGTGGCATTGACATTCTTGCGTAATGCAGAAGTGTCGTGCAAAGGTCAGTTGCCATTGTGCCAAGATACTGGTACTGCCATCATTCACGGCGAGAAAGGACAGCAAGTATGGACTGGCTACTGCGATGAGGAAGCATTGAGCAAAGGTGTGTATTTGACCTACACGGAGCGTAATCTACGTTATTCGCAAAATGCTCCGCTGAATATGTACGATGAGGTGAATACCAAGTGCAATCTGCCTGCGCAAATCGACTTGGAGGCTACAGAGGGTATGGAGTATCACTTCTTGTGCGTAACCAAGGGTGGTGGTTCTGCCAACAAGACCTACCTCTATCAAGAGACCAAGGCACGTATTCAAAACCCAGGTACGCTGATTCCATTCCTCGTGGAGAAAATGAAGAGTCTTGGTACTGCGGCTTGTCCACCATATCATATCGCATTCGTGATTGGTGGTACCAGCGCTGAGAAGAACCTGCTGACCGTGAAATTGGCTTCGACACACTACTATGACACCTTGCCAACCACAGGCGACGAGACGGGTCGTGCTTTCCGCGATATAGCATTGGAGGAGCAACTCTTGAAAGAAGCATATAAGATAGGATTGGGTGCACAGTTTGGTGGCAAATACATGGCACACGATATTCGCGTGATTCGTTTGCCTCGTCACGGTGCAAGTTGTCCTATCGGCTTGGGTGTGAGTTGCTCGGCCGACCGCAACATCAAGTGTAAGATCAATAAGGATGGTATATGGATTGAGAAGATGGATAATAACCCTGCAAGTTTGATTCCAGAGGAATTGCGCAATGCAGGCGAAGGCGATGCTGTACGTATTGACCTCAACCAACCAATGGCAGATGTGTGCAAAATCTTGACCCAATATCCAATAGGTACACGCTTGAGCTTGAATGGTACCATTATTGTGGGTCGTGATATTGCGCACGCTAAGATTAAAGCCCGTCTGGATGCAGGCGAGGGTATGCCTGAGTACTTGAAGAATCACCCGATTTATTATGCTGGACCAGCAAAGACTCCTGCGGGTATGCCTTGCGGTTCGATGGGTCCAACCACAGCAGGTCGCATGGATCCATATGTGGATGAGTTCCAAGACCATGGCGGAAGCTTGATCATGTTGGCAAAGGGTAACCGCTCGATTGATGTGACCAACGCTTGCCAAAAGCATGGTGGTTTCTATCTCGGCTCTATTGGTGGTCCTGCTGCCATCTTGGCACAAGAGAATATCAAGTCGATTGAGTGCGTAGAGTATCCTGAATTGGGTATGGAAGCCATCTGGAAGATTGAGGTGGAGAATTTCCCTGCGTTTATTCTGGTGGATGACAAGGGTAATGATTTCTTCAAGCAACTCAAACCTTGCGAGGGCTGCTCAATAATACAATAATCGATATTGGACGATCGAACCATATGACAGAAGAGAAAAAGAAAAAAACATTTTGGCGACGCCTGCGGGATAAATACCGAATCAGTGTGTTAGATGAGAGTACGCTGACAGAATATCTGCATATCCATCTGAATGGTTGGGGTGCTATTGTCGTGACTGCTCTTCTGTTCTTATTGTCGTTGGGTGTATTTTCGCTGGTGATTTTATACACACCAGTCAAGAATTATTTGCCAGGATATTCTGAGGACATACGTCAGC
>CALZHO010000074.1 GCA_945787425.1 uncultured Bacteroidales bacterium | reverse complement strand
CTAATTTTATTCCTTCGGCAAGTGTTCGGTATCCCTTCTGGAAATGAAAAGTGCATACTGATGATTTCCACGGACGCGGAAGAGGAGGGCTGAAAATAGGTAGGAAGAAGTCCACGGAATGAGGTGATGAGGTTATAAGGTAATTAGGCAAATCCGCATTATAGAAAGAAAAAGAATCGGTTATGCGGATTAGTTGTTAATTGCAAACGAAAATATACTTTGTACATTTTCGGAACTTTGTACATTTTATGAAAGTGCCGAAAGTGTACAAAATGTACAATGTATATATCTAAGCTCGTATCTCTAACCTATCCTCGGATAGTGGTAACGGAGTGATATCGGGAAAGGCAGGTAAAGAACCCATCAAGAACCCGTCATGAACCCGTAATTGGTAGCGGATTGATAACTGACTACCACAGCCAGCGAAAGCCCATAGAAGTCCGAGAGATGTCCTATGGTGCTCGCGAAAGCTACAAGGAATTGGCTATACAAAAAAGACTGCCGAAGCAGTCTTTTTTGTATTTAGTAGAAAGGGTTTTAAGAGTTTTAAAAGTTTTAAGGGTGAAATCGGTCAATACTATGACTAAACCTGAAAAAGGTTGACTCGAATACTGAGTTATGATCTTAAAAAACGTAAACTTTTGACTCGTTTCCTAAAAAGGTTGACTATATTCCTAAAAATGTTTCCTTTCTTTGTCTATTAGTCAGCGGGGTCCCGATAACGCTCGCCTGCGGCGTTATGGGGTGCTTGACAAATCACATTCGGGTACTCTATGATTCCAAAAACAGCAAAAAAACGATTTCTATTTGCTCAATCCAAAATAATTTTGTACCTTTGCACCCGATTAGGTATAGCGTTACCTATTAATACATATTTTATTAATAGCATTACTATTATTTCACGCAAACCGAAAAGCGTCAGAAACTTTATTCAGGAATAATTGCTCAGAAATAATAAGTATGGCAGCATATCATATAGGTATGCCTGGTCAATCAATAATAGATGCTTACACCCTCGTGTGAGTTTCTTATGATTGACAAAGGCTCCTTTCTGACGCTGCCTTGGTTGCGTGATAAGAAATTCACACCTTTCTTATTCACGCGTGATTAGTAGTAATCATTATTTACTAGTAATCATGACTCATTGTGCTCCACAAATTCCAAAAGTTTTGCTACAAATTAGCGAACACCTTTCATCTCACAAATTTAGAATATCTACATTAAATCATGACGGAAGGATCAACTCTGCCGTCAATGAAGATGAAGTACTTAACTATCTTGAGCGTTCATATGATTTTGGTTCATATGAGTTAATTAGACCACAAGCGCGCGACTGGTTTGACTTTGCCATCGAAAAGGGAACTGAATTTTATCCTGTAAATATCAAAGTTACAACTACAGACACTGTTGATAATTTAAATTGTAAACTTGGAATTTATTATGCCTTAACTGGACTAAAACCTTCATTCAGCAACGGCATTTCATGGCTACCATTCTTTAGCAAACTTCATGATTCTTTTGGAAAGTACAAAGATAAAGATTACTATTTTTTAATAGTGAATAAAAATAATTTGAACGATGTGTTTTGTTCATCCTTAAAAGGTATTACAAATTTGACCCCTAACGGTAATAATTTACCTTTTCAAAGTAAGTGGAGTGACAATCACAAGTTGACCTACCGAACTTTCGAACAAGCGTCAAACTTTATCATGTCTACATTTGCGACATCAATAAAATTGCGTTCCGATATTTATTTTAATTTTAAAAGATTTTTCCCTGAATATGTTTAATGTTGAAACATTGGGGCAAGTCTTTACCCCACAAAGCATTGTTGCTCAAATGCTAACATTGCGAAAGAATGAAGGACGTTGTTTAGAGCCATCTTGTGGTAATGGTGCATTTTTCAATGAAATACCAGGATGTATTGGTATTGAAATAGATTCGACACATTGTCCATATAACGCTATTAATATGGACTTCTTTGATTATCCAATTGAAGAAAAATTTGACACAATCATTGGTAATCCACCATATGTTCGATATAAAGACATATCTGAAGAGACAAAAGCTAAACTGCATAGTTCCCTATTTGACGAACGAAGCAATCTTTATTTGTTTTTTATTGAAAAATGCATTCGTCATCTAAAAGATCATGGTGAACTTATTTTTATTACTCCGCGTGATTTTTTAAAAGCAACTTCAAGTATCCGTCTAAATCAATTTATATACGAAAACGGTACCATTACGGATATTATAGATTTAGGTGATAAAAGCATCTTCAAAGGATTTAATCCTAATTGTGTTATTTTCCGATTTGAAAAGTCAAACTTTTGCAGAGCTACAAATATTACAAAACGCTTTACATTCTGCAATGGACAGCTTTTATTCACTGATAATCAATACCCTATACTATTTAATGATATATTTTATGTAAAAGTAGGTGCAGTGAGTGGAGCTGATAAATATTTTGAAAATTCTGATCATGGAAACGCTGATTTTGTTTGCTCATATACCGCGCAAACGGGAACTACAAAAAAAATGATTTTCAATCAATACAATGAAGCATTATTGCCTTACAAGCAAACATTAATAAAACGAAGAATAAAACATTTTGATGAATCTAACTGGTGGATGTGGGGGAGGAATCATTATATGTCAAATGAAAAACGAATTTATGTAAATTCTAAGACTAGAAATACTAGACCATTTTTCCTACACCCAAGTAATTATTACGATGGTTCTGTTTTAGCAATTTTCCCATATAATCAACAAATTGATTTGCAAAAAGCATGTGAAGCATTAAATAATGTAAATTGGTATGAATTAGGTTTTGTGTGCGACGGTCGATTTTTGTTCTCACAAAAAAGTTTAGAAAGTTGCCCACTGCCAATAACATTCAGAGAGTTCATAAGACGAGATACGTTGTTTTAATCATATTAGAAAAATAGCTATCAAGTAAGTCATCCTATATCAAAGGTATACTAAGAATATACAAAATCATGTAAGTATTCGGTAGAGGTTAACTACTGTCTAAAAAAACAAAACAAGCGAGAAGTGCACGTCCCGCTTGTTTTGTTTTTTTTAATCAATCTATTATCGTTTGTAATTCTCCCACTTGGTGTTACGCATGTCGCCTGACTTGAGGAACTCCTCGTGCATAGCCAATGCGCAGATCAAGGTGTGAGTCATGGGGCGAGCGGCGGTATATGATACGCTATAAAAATAGATAAAATCCGAAAATATTGCCATAAATTTGGAATATAATCCAAAAATATTGCCATAAATTTGGAAAATAAAGAAAAAATGATTACCTTTGCAGCGTTTTTCAAACTAACCATAATAAGATAATCTACAAAACTCAATCGCTATGATACAACGAACGCTGCAAAATGTATTGACACAATACATTGGAAAAGGTAAAGCCATTCTGCTGATTGGCGCACGACAGGTGGGTAAGTCCACCCTGTTTCGTATGATGACACAGTCTATGGCTGAGGACACCATTCTATGGCTGAACTGTGACCTACAGAGTGTGCGTGATATGCTATATAATCCTTCGCTTGCAGGCTTACAACTGTTGATAAATAACAAGTCCATGGTTGTGATAGATGAGGCACAGCGAGTGGAAAACATCGGATTGACGCTCAAAGTGATAGTGGATAATTTCCCTAACATTCAGTTGTTGGTTACAGGTTCTTCGGCATTGGATTTGCACAGCAAAATCAACGAACCACTCACTGGACGCAAAATAGAATATCATCTTTTCCCTATTTCTACAGGCGAATTGTATGTAGCCAAAGGGTTGATAACCACCAGTGAAATGCTGGAGACGCGTTTGATATATGGTAGTTATCCCGATGTGTTGTTTGGTAGTCTTCCGCCCGAAAAGGCTTTGACGGAGTTAACGGAGAGTTATCTCTATAAAGACATCTTGGATTTGGAGGGTATGCGTAAACCTGCTGTGCTGCAAAAATTATTAGTGGCATTGGCTTTACAGATCGGTAGCGAAGTGTCGTACCATGAATTGAGTAAGACGGTTGAAGTGGATAGCAAGACCGTGGAGAAATATATTGATATTCTGGAGAAATGCTATATCGTATTCCGTTTGAATAGCTTCAGCAGGAATATCCGCACAGAGCTAACTAAAGGGAAAAAGATCTATTTCTATGACATAGGCGTTCGTAATGCAGTACTACAAGCCTTTGCGCCATTAGAATTGCGACAGGATAAGGGAGCGCTATGGGAGAACTTCTTCATTGCAGAGCGTATGAAATATAATCATTATTCCGACCGTTTGGTAAAGTCCTATTTTTGGCGTACCACAGAAAAGCAAGAGATTGATTATATCGAAGAATCAAATGGTGAGTTGCATCTGTTCGAAATGAAATGGAACGAAAAGAAACAATCAGCCAAAATACCTAATCAGTTCATCGAACAATATCACCCACAAAAAATAGATGTGATAACGACTGCGAACTATCTAACTTATTTGATATAACCTATTGATATGAATTTGTCATACAAAAAAGACTGCTTTTCGGAGCAGTCTTTCTTGTTTAGTAGAAAGGGTTTTAAGAGTTTTAAAAGTTTTAAGGGTGAAATCAGTCAACACTTGCTTACCTTTAGAACAGCACCGCAGGTGCGCCTAAAACTATTAAAACTCTTTCAACCAACGCTAAATCCGTTTTGCGGATTTAGCGTTTATAGTTCTCCCACTTGGTGTTACGCATGTCGCCTGACTTGAGGAACTCCTCGTGCATAGCCAATGCGCAGCTCAGAGTGTGAGGGGTATGTGCGGTCTTCGACATCTCCAAGTACTCTTTCAACAATGGACGGTATTGTGGGTCCACACAGTTGTTGATAATCTCGTGAGCACGTTGGATTGGGCTCTTACCACGCAAGTCAGCAATACCGTGCTCGGTGATGATGATCTTCACAGAGTGCTCGCTATGGTCGAGGTGGCTAACCATTGGCACGAAGGCCGAGATAGCACCGCCCTTAGCGGTAGATGGAGTGGTATAGATGCTGATGTATGCGTTACGAGTAAAGTCGCCCGAACCACCGATACCGTTCATCATCTTCGTACCGCAAACGTGGGTAGAGTTGATGTTACCGAAGATATCTGCCTCGAGAGCTGTGTTGATGGTGATAAGACCCAAACGACGAGCCACCTCTGGGTTGTTGCTTATCTCTTGTGGACGGAGAACCAATTTATCACGGAAGAAATCGAGGTTGTTGAGGATATCTTGCAGTTTGTCTGCACCGATAGTGAGTGAGCAACCAGAAGCGAACTTCACGCGACCCTCTTTCATCAACCCT
>CALZHO010000073.1 GCA_945787425.1 uncultured Bacteroidales bacterium | reverse complement strand
CCTGCTATTCTGTCTGCTCCAGAATGGGATTCTGCCACCCGCAGATTAGCCGCTATTTGATGAAAGAATGATGGGGTTGCCACACATATCATCGTTATACTCTGAGTCATGGGTGGCTTGGTTGTTGTTTGCGCTGTTGGTCATAGCATTGTCCAATCCCTTCGTGCGCATGGTGGGTGTGACATGGCATAGCGTTTTTAGTCAGTCCGAACGTGCCTATACCCCTCAGACCCATGACTGGCTGAGCGAAATCACATTGCGCATATTTCAATTGGGCGTTGTGACCATAGGCATGCTGATGTGGATATTACCTCAGGGCAATGTAGAACCCATCTTATTTGCCCAATCCTTAGGGATTGTAACAGCGGTATATGTGGTGCAATCGGTATTGACCTTCGCGGTGGGACATGTGTTCGTTTCCGCCAAACGCTTAGGCATAGCATGGGCGCAGCACAATAATATCCGCACATTGATGTGCATTGGCATTTATCCTGTTTTGCTGTTACTGCTCAATACAACCAACTCTATGGTGCCACAGATATTGTGTGGCATAATAGTTGTACTATTCGTGCTGCTACTGGCAGGCAAATGCCTACAGTTATTTTACACTGGGGCATTATCCATTTTGTATGTTCTATTATATGTTGTTTGCTTAGAAATCCTACCCTTGGGTATGTGCGTTTTTCTCATAAAAGATATTGTATGATTATGAAAGCAATTAAAAATATTCTTATTTCTCAACCTCGTCCGCTATCCGACCGCAATCCATATGCGGAAATGGAGGCGTCGTTTGGTGTGCAATGCGATTTTCAACAATTGATTCGCGTAGAGGGAGTTAATGTGCGCGAGTTTCGCGACCAGCACATCTATTTAGAGGATTACACGGCTGTGATTGTTAGTTCTCGTTTGGGGATAGATCATTTCTTCCGTTTGTGCGAAGAGTCGCGTTTCTCGGTTCCTCAGAACATGCATTACTACTGCATCTCAGAGGCAGTGGGCAACTATTTGCAAAAGTACATTCAGTATCGCAAGCGCAAGGTCTTTGCTGCGGAGAACAACCGTTTTGAAGATCTGCTGCCAGCTATGTTGCGCCGTCCGAATGAAAAATATCTGATGGTCATGTCCGATGTCCATAACGATGATGACATCAACATGTTTGCTGAGCATAATATCGTGGTTAAGCCCGCCATCATGTATCGTACTGTAGCAGCCGAATGGCCAGCAGACAAGTCATTCAACTATGACATGATTGTACTCTTTACTCCTTCGGGTGTGGCTGCGTTGAAGAAGAACTTCCCAGATTGGGTACAAGGGGATACTGTGATCGCTTGTTTTGGTGCTAACACCTTGGCTGCCATAGAAGAAAATGGTTGGCGCGCAGATATCAAGGCCCCTACGCCAGAGTTCCCAAGCATTACCACCGCCATCAAGAAGTATCTTGAATCGCAACAATAACGCTATATGGTGAAACATGCGTTTCCAAAATCGGCTAAACTGTGTGGTCAAATGAATATTGACCATCTCTACGCACATGGGAAACGCTTTGTGGCATGGCCTTTGCGCGTGACTGCACTGGAGTGCGAAGATGCCACCCAAGTGTTGGTATGGGCACCTAAATCGCTCTTCAAGCGTGCAGTAGATCGCAATCGCCTGCGCAGACTGATGCGCGAGGCGTATCGACACCAACAGGAGATATTGGAACCCACCCTGCGCCATTATCAGTTGGCATTCAACTATATAGACAAAGAGCCACAGCCCTATGCTGTCATTGAAAAAGCAATGCGCAAAGCATTGAAACGCATAGCCGAAAACAAACTTTGAAATACTGAAACATTGAATTGTAAAACACTCATCCGCAAGATATTCCTGTTGCCTGTATATTTCTACAGGTACTGCATATCTCCGCTTACACCCCCCTCGTGTCGATACACACCTACCTGTAGTCAATATATGGTAGAGGCGGTGATGAAACACGGAGTAATCAAAGGCGGATGGCTGGGTCTGAAACGCATCATGCGTTGCCACCCTTGGGGAGGTAGCGGCTATGACCCAGTGCCCTAACCCAGTCACTAAAACACAACACACATCATGCGTATAGATATTCTCACTGCTTGTCCAGAACTATTAGAGTCGCCACTCAACCACTCCATTATCCAACGCGCTAAGGATAAAGGTCTGGTGGAGATATATGTGCATAACTTGCGCGATTTCACCCTGGATAAACATCGCAAGATTGATGATTATGCCTTTGGTTTTGGAGCAGGTATGGTCTTGCAAGTAGAGCCCATCGATCGCGCCATTGCCCATCTCACCAGCCAACGCCTATACGATGAGATTATCTTCACCGCTCCTGATGGCGAACGATTCACCCAACGCGAAGCGAACGCCTTGTCCTTGAAAGAAAATATCATCATCCTTTGTGGTCACTACAAGGGCGTTGATCAACGAGTACGTGATCACCTGATTACCAAAGAATACACGATAGGCGATTTTGTGCTGACGGGTGGCGAGATGCCTGCGGCTATCATGACGGATGCTATCGTGCGCCTGTTGCCAGGCGCCATTGGCGATGAGACAAGTGCTCTGAGCGATAGTTTTCAAGATGGATTGCTGGAGCCAGGCGTTTACACACGCCCTGCTGAATACAAAGGGTGGAAAGTGCCAGACATCCTACTGTCTGGGCATCAAGCCAAAATCGAAGAATGGCTTTATGAAGAGTCCATCCGACACACACGCGAACGCCGCCCTGACTTATTAAACGAATAACAACCAACCATGTTGGCAAAAAGACATCTAATACTCAGCACACTGATTGCCGTTTTGCTTCCACTGACGAGTTTGGCAGGTTGGATGCCTGCAGTGCATCATTTCTCGCCTGCGGATTATAGCGCAGGTACACAGAACTGGGATATGGTGCAGCAAGCCAACGGCTGGATGTACGTAGCCAACAACTATGGTCTGCTGGAAACGGATGGCTTTTCTTGGCATTTATACGGTATCCACAACGCTACCGCTATTCGATCGGTCGCTTTAGGCAAGGACGGAGCTATCTATGTAGGTGGTACGGATGAATTTGGTGTTTTTACGCCCAACGAATTAGGCGAATTGCACTACGAAAATCTCTCGCTACAAATCCCCGAACGCTATCGCCAGTTTGGAGAAGTATGGCACTTGCAGGTGGCCAACGATATGCTCTATGTGCAGACACGCTATTATATTTTTATTTGCAAGGCTGATGGCGAGATCGAAGTGTTGGACCCTGGTAGCATTATTTATAATTCGCTGTTCTGGGAAGGCGATTTGTATGTGGCTACCGCGCGCGACCTATATGTCTATACAGGCAATCGCCTGCACGTATTGCGCGATGCCGAACTGCTACGCGGCACAGTGGTTTGTGGTTTATTGCCCTATGGCAATGATGGCATGATAATCGCCACAGACTTTCATGGCCTGTATCTCTATGATGGAAAAAGTATTCGGCCCTTTACCACAGATGCTGATTCGTATATCTCTACCAATCAATTATATACATTAGCCATCAATGATTACCAGATTGCTTTTGGTACTGTGCTCGGAGGAGTGGTCCTAACGGATTTACAAGGACAAAATGCCAAATACCTCACTCGTACCGATGGATTGCAAAACAACACAGTGCTCAGTTTGCTATTCGATGCGCAAGGCAATCTATGGATGGGGTTGGACAAAGGTATTGATGTCATCAACTCCAACAACCCCGTATTACTTTATCGCGATGAACAAATAGATTACGGCTCTGGCTACTCATGTATAGAACACGCTGGCATGTTGTATATGGGTACGAATCAAGGATTATATGTCATGCCTCATATGTCAGCTCCTCTCACTTTTGTAGAAGGTAGCCAAGGTCAGGTATGGAACGTATGTGAGATAGGTGGTACACTGTTTTGCTGCCATAATCGTGGATTATTTATCGTCCACGGAATGCGATTGCAGGCACTGGACTGCGAAGATGGTGTTTGGAATATTTGTCCCATCAGCGATTCCACCGCGATTGTGGGCGGCTATGCTGGATTCTACTACTTGTACCGCCAGAAGAAGGATTGGCATTTACAAGCCCTTCAAGGCGTATCGGAAACGGCATTGTATTACACATTAGATGCCGCAGGACATATCTGGTTTCTCTCCTCACGGGGCGTGGAGCGCTTGACACTTCATTTGGACGAGTATCGGTTGGAATCTCACATGATGATTGCACAAAATGCAGCGCAGCGCATGTATTCCTTGGCCAGATGGGGAGAAAATGTATATCTAACAGCTGACCAATACTTTGGCGTAGTGAATAAGGAAGGAGTTCTGATGGAGGATTCGTTGGCAGCTCAACGCCTAGCGGGTATGCATCGCTATTTGTACGTGGCAGAAGATGTGGACAAGAATCTATGGCTCATACATGACGATTGCATCTCTGTGCGAGAGTATGATGCTTCGACTCAGACGTATCAAGACGAACAAGTGGTAGTGTATTCTCCTTCGCTTTTGATTGGTGGATTCGCGAATATGAGTTTTCCGCAAGCTGGAGGCGTGATTGTAGGTGGAGTAGATGGATTCCATTATTTGCGTGTACCGACAGATGTGACACATCCTGCCAAGCATATTTATGTGCGTCGAGTGACAACGCTCAACGAAAACCCTGTACTGCTCTATGGCGAATCCTATGACTTGCAAGTTCATCCGCTGACCATTCCCCCATATGAGCGCGTGCTGCGAGTGCAATTGAGTGGCAGTTATATTATTGATGATCCATTGCTCTTTCGCACCCGATTATACCCATTAGAAGAATCATTTACCCCATGGACGCCCTCTTCGTATCGAGATTTGATAGGACTGCCAACGGGTGGTGATTTTCGGCTGGATATAGAAATGCAATCCACACAAACGGGACAGATCTACACTCGCTCCTTACCCATAAAACTTGTTTATCCTCCTTATTTATCCCGTTGGGCGAGGTTAGGATACATCATTTTAGCTGCATTACTGCTGGCATGGATGATTTGGCTCATTTATCGCAAAGTGCAATACAGCAAACACCGTCTGGCAGAGGAGAAGAATCAAGAGATTTATCAGCAACAGATGCGCATTCTGCAACTGGAGAACGAAAGGGCACAAGCCGACCTTCGCAGCAAGAGTCAAGAACTGAGCAACATCCTTTTGTCAGAAGCCAATCGCAAGGAGTGGAATGAAGAGGTACTCAACGAAATACGCCGCATCATCGATTGCCTCAATACAGACCGCATTTCTGAGGCCAAAGGCAAGATTCAACACCTGCAACATCGGCTTTCCCCCAATGGAGAGCGAAACATCAA
>CALZHO010000072.1 GCA_945787425.1 uncultured Bacteroidales bacterium | reverse complement strand
CTATGCCGCTGCCTACGAAGCATTATCTGCTATCCAGCATCCCGACGAAAATATGCGAGAGACTATGCAATACCTACGCTATCAGATGGGTATTGATGCCTTCTTGCGCAGCAACATGAAGGAATCTATCAAATGGATGACAGAAGTGATTGACAACGAACAACAATCTTCAGAGTACAAGACAGAGGCATATTTTCTCCGAGCAGAAAGCCACTATCGCCTATCGCAATATGCTGCCTGCCTCGAAGACTTGCAACGCTATGAGAAGCAACCCAACGCCGCCTCATCACATAACAAGACCAATGCACTCTATCTGAAGGCATACGCTTTCTTCAATCAGCAATCACTGAAGCAAGCAGAAAGTATTTTCCGTCAGTATATCAATCAAGCCAATCCTGCTCAAACATCCTATCTGGATGCCCTCAATCGTTTAGGCGACTGCTTATTCCATTCGCGCCAGTTCGACGATGCTATTTCTACCTACGACCGCGTGGTAAAGGCCGCCAAATATGGGGTCGATTATGCACTCTTCCAAAAGGGATATGCTCTGGGCTTCCTACATCGCTACCCCGAGAAGATTCAAACAATGAAGCACCTATCGACCAGTTATCCTCGTTCGGACTATGCCGATGACGCTCTCTACGAAACGGCTCGTGCATACCTGCAATTAGACCAACCACAAACAACAGTCGAGGTATATCAACGCATCATCCAGCAATACCCCAATAGCGACAAGGCACCCAAGTCCTCCTTGGAATTAGGTATGGTGTATCGCACATTGCATCAATACGACAATGCTATTCCTGCTTTCAAGAGCACCATTGAGAAGTATGCTGGTAGCGAAGAGGCATATACTGCCCTCGAAAACTTGGAACAAGTGTACGTTGAAACGAATAATATCAATGATTACTTGGCATATACCAAGACCTTGGATAAAATCAATATGCAAACTACTACCCAAGAAGACTCCTTGGTCTATGTTACTGCCGAATTGCAATATATCATGGGTCGCTACGAGCAGGCTGCAGCAGGTCTCACCACCTATCTGGCAACCTTCTGTCCACAAGGTCGCTATTGTGTATCGGCACGCTATTACGCCGCCAATAGTTTCTACCAACTGCACCAGTACGATGCAGCGATTGAGCAGTATCGCATCTTGGCTGACATGGATGGCAATCCGCACCTGGAAGAAGCATGTATGCGCGTAGCCGAACTGACCTATGACAAGGCCGACTATCAGACCTCACATACCTATTTCCAACGCATGCTGCAATTCGCCTCATCTTCAGCCAACCGCATCACAGCCCTGCTGGGTATGTTACGATGCAGCCAAGAAGAGAAGAACACTGCATCGATGATAGAAGTAGCGACTCAGTTGCTCGAGCAAGAAGCGCTCTCTGAACCTATCCGCCAAGAAGCACTCTACTTCCGCGCGAAAGCCCACCTGCATGACCAGCAATATGGATTAGCAGTAGTGGACCTTACACCACTGGCCAAAGAGGTACGCACCGCTATTGGAGCAGAAGCAAAATATCAATTGGCTTATGCCTATCTGCAACTCGGTTCTACCGATCTGGCGGAACAAGAAATCATGTCCTTCACCCAAATGCAGACCTCACAGCAGTACTGGTTGGCCAAGAGTATGATTCTCTTAGCCGATATCAATATGCAGCGCGATGACCTTTTCCAAGCCAAACAATATCTCCTTGCATTGCAGAGCAATTATCGACAAGAAGATGATATACAAACGATTATCGCCGAGAAACTGACCACCATCGAAGAGGCAGAGAACGCGATAAGAGAGGAAGAAAATGACGAAACAGAGGAGGAAGCACTATGAGAAAGTCTATCATATTATTCATTGCAATCTGTCTATTATCAACTGCAAACTATCAACTGTCAACTGCTCAAAACGACACTACCCTGAGCAGAGTAGTGACAGTAGAACGCGACTTCCAACCTGTCATACAAGGTGCGGGCAAGATCAACTCGCGCCCTGCAATCATCACCCCCGATTTGCAACTCAACCCTGTTATCTACTCCACCTACTCCAACCCCTTGGCTATTGGTTACAATGTAAACCAACTACCACCTGCTGAGACACGTTTCATCCCTCAATCGCCATTACAAGGTGTCTTAGACGGCGCTGCTGGCTACCGTAACACGCATCTTCACTTCGGATACGACATCCACCACAAAAAGAAGATGTCGCTCGCTCTCTATGCCAACCACGATGCGTATTGGGGTGTGGATTCCTATTCACAATCCCAATTGGGAATGCTGGTAACTACTCATCTATCAGGAGCAGATTTTTATGTAGGCATCGAGGGCAACAATGACTTCTACTCCTATTACGGTCGCTATTTTGATGGCAATCACGCATTGTCATGCACATCTATATCTCAGTTGCGCACATCCGATTGGCAAACGCTATGGCAAGCCAACGCCAAAATAGGTATTCAATCTACTGCCCAGTCGCCTATTCAATACCGCATACAGACGGGTTATGCGGCCTTTATCGCCACCAACTACATGGTGGAACACCTTATCCAATCACATCTGGATATTGCATGGAGCAATGACCTTCATGGCGCTGGTGTCAAGGCATACGTACAAAACCATATGTACACCTCTCTGAGTGACCAACTGCCGATCACACACCCACTCTCAGCACATCACGCGATTTGTCTGGAGCCATTCTATACACTTACTACCAAACATATACGCCTGCACGCAGGACTCAATTTAGATATGCATATCGGTCGCGGAGAGATGTTAAGTACCATCAATAACCTCAGTTTCGCACCCTCCCCCAATGTGAACTTTGAGTGGCGCATGATGGATGATCTCTTTCATGTTTATACCCGTGCTAAAGGTAGCTTTGGCATAGGGTCTACGGAAGAATACTTAGGATACAACCGCTATCTCAATATCGTAGAGGGGCTTGATGATCACTCTCCTCGCGACTACACACCTGTGGATGCACAACTTGGATTCAAACTTCGCCCTATCAAAACATTGCTTTTGGATATCTACGGCGGATATGCGTATATTAAGCAAGGCAATGTGATGGTGGCACATACAGATACCGCCCAGTCTCTTGCCGTACAAGAGTATCATTTAGCTCAGGCTGAGTATCATACATGCAAGGTGGGAGCTTCTTTGCACTATCATTACCGCGACATAGTGGAACTCAACTTGCGAGGCAACTACTATTTTCATCTCTCAGACTCCCTACCCGTGTATGATCGCCCTAATTGGGACGCGCACGCACGCGTGGATGTACATATTGACTCCAAATGGAGTTTCTACTCCGACAACCACTTCGCAGGCAGCCGTTTGGCATGCACCACACAGGGAGACAAACTGCTCAAGCCCACTATAACACTCAATATAGGAGGACAATATGCCATCAACCGCTGGTTGATAGCATACCTACAACTCAATAACTACCTCAACCGCAAGCACGATATATTCTATGGCTACCAGTCACAAGGTATCCATTTCTTGGCAGGTATCAAGTGGAAGTTCTAAGCATATTATTCGTATTTCATAGAATATAAAGCAAAAAGAGTTGCCTAAGAAAGGCAACTCTTTTTGTGGTCCCACTTGGGCTTGAACCAAGGACCCCCTGATTATGAGTCAGGTGCTACTAACCAACTGAGCTATAGGACCTGCAATTCTCGAATGCGGCTGCAAAGGTACTACAAAAAATTGGATTGACCAAGAAAAAACGCAAAAAGTATGAATTTTTTGTATATATTAGGGATATTTTTGCCTCCTTTCCTCTCCTTAAAAGAAAGTTTTGGCAATTTTACTTGCAAATGTGCTTTTATTTTCGTATCTTTGCACGCTATTTGATAAGTGAAGTTAATAAATAAAACAAACATATGGAAATTCTACAACAAATGCTCAAACGTGCGCAAGCGAATCCGCAGCGCATCGTGCTACCTGAGGGCGACGAACCTCGCACATTAGAGGCAGCAAATATCATCCTTCGTGACAAAATTGCCAATCTCATCTTGATTGGCGACCCATCCGTCATTAACCAAATGGCAGAAGAAAAGGGATACGAGTATGTATTAAAAGGCGAAAACCTAACTATCTTCAACCCACTTACTGACCCTAAAATGCCTGAATATGCTAACCTGCTCTTCGAGCTGCGCAAAGCTAAAGGCATGACAATGGAGCAGGCTACTGAGAAAGTGAAAGACCCACTCTATTTGGGTTGTCTCATGATTAAGAATGGCGATGCCGATGGTGAATTGGCTGGTGCTCGTGGTACTACTGCCGACACTATCCGTCCTGCTTTCCAGATACTGAAGACCCGTCCTGGCGTGCATATCGTATCAGGTGCGTTCCTGATGTTCACCCCAGCCAAGCACTTAGGCGAAAATGGCTTCCTCGTGTTTGCCGACTGCGCCGTAAACCCATGCCCTAATGCACAAGAGTTGGCTGAGATTGCTGTGACCACAGCCGAGACTGCCAAAGCACTTGGGGGTATTGAGCCACGTGTAGCGATGCTCAGTTTCTCCAGCAAGGGTAGTGCAAAGCACGAACTGGTGGACAAAGTGACCGAAGCTACTCGCATTGCGCACGAGTTGGCACCAGACTTGGCACTCGATGGCGAACTGCAATTGGATGCTGCGCTCGTGGAGAGCGTAGGTGCACAAAAGGCACCGGGTTCTGCCGTAGCAGGCAAGGCCAATGTGCTTGTTTTCCCTGACCTGCAAGCGGGTAATATCGGCTACAAGTTGGTAGAGCGCTTCTCGGGTGCTGATGCGGTAGGTCCAATCCTGCAAGGCATAGCAGCACCAGTCAATGACCTTAGCCGCGGCTGCAAGGTGCAAGACATTGTGCAAATGGTCATCATCACCGCCAACCAAGCCATTGGCGCGAAATAAAAGAGAATATTAACCTTAAAAACACATAAGTAAACATGAAAATCTTAGTATTAAACTGCGGTAGTAGCAGTATTAAGTACAAACTTTTTGATATGGACACCCGCGCCATTTTGGCACAAGGTGGAGTAGAGAAAATTGGTTTGCCAGACTCATTCTTGCAAGTGAAATTGGCAAATGGCGAGAAAGTGAAAATCGAACAACCAATGCCAGAGCATACTGTGGGTATTCAATTGATTTTGAATAGTCTGGTTGATGAGAAGATTGGTTGCATCGCTTCACTAAAAGAGATACAAGCAGTTGGTCATCGCGTGGTGCATGGCGGCGAGAAGTTCAACAAGAGCATGCTCATCACCGATGAGGTCATTGCCATGATTAAGGAGTGCTACGGCATCGCGCCGCTTCACAACCCCGTGAACATGGCAGGTATCGACGCTATCACCGCCGTACTTCCCGGAGTGCCGCAGGTGGCTGTGT
>CALZHO010000071.1 GCA_945787425.1 uncultured Bacteroidales bacterium | reverse complement strand
TGATGCCAATGACTGGTCCGTGATAGAGCGAACGCTTGTAGGCCGCTAAGCGCTGCAGAGCAGCGAGGGGGTCCTGGACTACAAGGAATACTAGTTGATATAGTTGATCTAGTTGATCTAGTTGGGTTAGTTGACTTAGTCGGGATAGAGAACTCTCCTCGAGTACAAACGCCCTTACCCCGCGTTCGATGAGCTGCGGGATATATTTGGCGCCGTCGTTCTTGTCGGTCTTGAGGGCAAAGAAGAGGGTCGCCTCTGGCTCCGTGCCGAGTTGGCGGCTATCGGTGAGCAAGTGGCGGATATCTATGCTCTGCAAGAGGTCGGTGTTGCCGATCACTTGCAGAGGTTGAATAGCTTGTATGACGGTTGGAATTAGCATCCTTCGAATTGTTGTAGGAAACGGACATCGTTCTCGGAGAAGAGGCGGAGGTCCTTCACGCGGTATTTGAGGTTGGTGATACGCTCTACACCCAAACCGAAGGCGTAGCCCGTATATACCTTAGAATCAATGCCGCAAGCCTCCAATACATTCGGATCCACCATACCGCAGCCGAGGATTTCTACCCAACCCGTTCCTTTGCAGAACGAACAGCCCTTGCCGCCACAGAGGTCGCAGGAGATATCCATCTCTGCCGATGGTTCGGTGAAGGGGAAATAGCTTGGGCGAAGGCGGATCTGAGTCTCTGGTCCAAACATTTCTTTGGCGAAGTAGAGCAATACCTCGCGCAGGTCAGCAAAACTGACATTCTTGTCGATGTAGAGTCCTTCTACCTGGTGGAAGAAACAGTGCGCACGTGCGGAAATGGCTTCATTGCGGTACACGCGGCCAGGGCAGAGCACGCGGATAGGAGGCTCTTGGCTGAGCATGGTGCGTGTTTGTACGCTGGAGGTGTGGGAACGCAGTAAGATGTCGGATGGCTTTTGTACGCCCATCTCTTTCTCGATAAAGAAAGTGTCTTGCATGTCGCGCGCCGGGTGCTCTGGTGCGAAGTTGAGGAGCGAGTAAACGTGTTTATCGTCCTCTACCTCAGGGCCTTCCGCTACGGTGAATCCTACGCGGGAGAAGATGTCAATGATCTGCTCGCGTACGAGCGAGAGTGGGTGACGCGTGCCTAAAGCGATAGGGTCGGGTGTGCGGGTGAGGTCCAGCTCCTCGGCTGCTGCTTTAGCGCCATTGGCCTCTACTGCCTCACGCAGCTCGTTGATGCGCGCTTCGTATGCCTGACGGAGGGCGTTGATTGCCTGACCAATCTCGCGTTTTTCCTCTTTGGGTACTTCGCGAAACTCGTTGAAAAGTTCGGTAACTAAACCTTTTTTACTGAGGTACTTGATACGCAGGGCCTCTACTTTCTCTGCATTGTTTGCCTGCAATTCAGCTACTTGGGCGAGCAGGTCTTGTATTTTCTCTTTTATAGCCATAATCGGTTTTTTCGATGGGAAAATTCACATTTCACCAAATTAACCCACAAAGGTACAGAAAAAAATGGATATACACAAATAAAAGTGCAAAAAAAATAAAAATATTTTCCCTTTACGTATGCTTTATGTGCCTTTTAGAAGCGCTTAATAACTAACGAATCACTAACGAATCACTAACGAATAACTAACGATTGGTCGCTGAAAAAGAGGTGATAGGTTAGAGGTTAAAGGTGAGAGGCGAGAGATTAGAGACGAGAGGTGAAGGAGAAGAAAAAAGTAGATAAATTTGCATATGTCAAAAAAAAGTATTACCTTTGCAGGCTTATTTTGCGTAAATGTGCGCGTGTGCGCGTATGCAATGAGGAGAAAAGTACTGTACATATGGCTCATGTTGCTGGCTGTTATTCGCATATCAGCCCAGGAGAAGGTGGATAGTGTGGCATCGGAGAAGAACCCGATTGACGCACGTGTGGAGTACACCTCGAAGGACTCCATGGTGATGACGGGCGATGGATTGGCGTTTATGTACGGTGATGGCGAGTTGCGCTACAAGTCGATGGAATTGACGGCGGAGTACATACGTATTTGCATGGACAGCAGCACCTTGTTTGCGCGCGGCGAGCTGGATACGATAGAGAATGAGGTGGTGGGCAAGCCCGTTTTTAAGGATGGTAAGGATAGTTACGAGTCGAATGAGATCATGTATAACCTGAAGACGCAGAAGGGTGTCATTCGCCATGTGGTGACGGAGCAGAGCGAGGGTTATGTGATTGCCGATAAAACCAAGAAGACAGAGGGCGATGTGCTGATGATGCAAGGCGGTAAATACACCACCTGCGACGACCATGACCATCCGCACTTCTATTTGCAGATGACGAAGGCGAAGGTGAAGCCCGGTAGTTTCATTGCCACAGGTCCTGCGTACCTGGTGGTGGGCGAGGTGCCATTGCCGCTGGCTATTCCGTTTGGATTCTTTCCGTTTACGAGCCAGTATTCGAGTGGACTGATTATGCCAAACTTTGGTGATGATTATACCCGCGGTATGTATTTGCAGGGGTTGGGATATTATTTTGCGATCAATGATTACTTTGACCTGGAGCTGAAGGGCGACATTTACACACGCGGTACGTGGGCGATCTCCGCCACAAGCAGGTATGTGAAACGGTATAAGTTCCGCGGTAATGTGAGCATCAATTACCGTTGGGACGTGACGGGCGAGAAAGATATGCCTGATTATCGAGTGGCGAAGAACCTGAGCGTGCAGTGGTCGCACTCGCAGGATAGCAAGGCCAATCCGTACAACAATTTCTCGGCGAGTGTGAACTTCAAGACCAGTGGCTATAACCGCAGTAACATCAACAGTTACTACAACGTGCAAGCCAATGCGGAGAACACAACCAGCAGTACGATTAACTACACGCAGCGTTTCCCAGACAGTCCGTGGAGCATCAGTGCGAACATGTCTCTCACGCAGCGCACCAAGGACTCGACGCTGACGGTGAGTCTGCCCAATATCAACGTGAGCATGAGCCGTATCTACCCCTTCAAACGTAAACAGCGCGTGGGCAAAGAGAAATGGTATGAGAAAATAAGTTTGCAATATAGCGGTAACTTCTACAACTCAATCACGTGTAAGGAAGACTACTTCCTGAAATCGAACTTCGTGAAGGATTGGCATAATGGATTGAAACACACGCTGAGCAGTTCCGCATCGTTTATGCTGTTTAAGTACATCAGTATCACGCCCAGCTTGAGCCTCAACGACCGCATGTTCTTCCAGCGTGTGGATCAGCGTTGGGACGAGGATAACATGACCGTGCAGAAAGATACGGTCATGGGCTTCTACAACGTGTATGACTTTAATGCCAGTGTGAGCATGAGTACGAAGTTGTATGGTTTCTACATACCCAATCGCAAACTGTTTGGCGACAAGGTGGACCGTTTCCGCCATGTGATGACACCTTCGTTGAGTTTCAGTTATCACCCCGACTTTGGTGACCCCATGTGGGCTAAGCGTTATGGCGGTTTCTATGGCACGTATGACCGCATGGTGACTACGCGCGACGCGGCGGGAAACTTGGTTCCGAAATTGGATGAGAATGGTCTGCCGATCTTTGAGGAAGTGCACTACTCCCGATTTAGGGAGGCACCCGGTAGGGGAAGCGCTGCCAGTCTGTCGTTCTCGTTGGGTAATAACCTGGAGATGAAGTTGCGCAACGACAAGGATACAACGGGCAAGGAGCCATATAAGGTGTATAGCATCATTGATAATCTGAGCATCGGTGGCGGATATAACTTTATAGCCGATTCGATGAAGTGGCAGAACTTCTCGGTGAATCTGCGTATCAAGATTCCGAAAGTGAACTATACCATCAACTTGAGTGGACAGTTTGACCCCTATATGTACACCACCACCGCCAGCGGTCAGCACGTGCGATGCAATGAACTATACTGGAATCATGGGCGTTTCCCACACTTCTTGGGCACCAGCACCAGCTTCAGTTACACCTTCAACAACGATGTGGTGAAGCGGTGGTTTAATAGGGATGCCAAAGATAAGGGGAAGGAGCAAGAGGAAGAAGCGGTGGCAGAGCCAACCATTGACCCTTTGACGGGTGAGATTATTATGCCAGAAAAAGATCCCGCGGCGAAGAAGAAAAAGAAGAAAGAAGACACGGCAACCGATGACGGCTATCTGTTTGCCAAGATTCCGTGGAGCTTGAGCGTGTCGTATAGTTTGCGCTATGGCGCTGGTTCGCAGTGGGATGAGAAACGCAACTACTACAAGATGGAGTTCCGCCACAACCTGAGTATCTCGGCTTCGATAGGACTGGGTAGTGGTTGGAAAGCCAGCACCTCGCTCAGCTATGATGTGAATGCCAATAAACTGGCGTACTCGAGCATCAATGTGACCAAGGATTTGCACTGCTGGAGCATGAGTGCCAGTTTCGTGCCGTTTGGTCCGTACAAGAGCTATACCTTCCATATCGGTGTGAATGCCAGCATGTTGAAGGATTTGAAATATGACAAGAGCAGCGCCGATGCTACGGGTAAGCGGGTGAATTGGTGGTAGGAGCAGCGGAAATGCAGTGGAGAGATAAAGGCAAGGATTATATAAAACGAAATAGATATATGAAAATTGAAGAAAAGAAAGTAGTGACCCTCCAATACGATTTGTATGTGGACGGTGAGAATGGACAAGAAGAAATGATGGAACAAGCCACAGCCGATCGTCCGCTGGTGTATTGCCACGGCGAAGGCATGATGTTGCCTGCCTTTGAGCAGCATATGGCTGGTTTGCAAGAGGGTGAGGCGTTTGACTTTCGCATTGCATGCGAGGATGCCTATGGCGAATACGATACCGATGGCGTGATGCAATTGGACAAGAAAATGTTTTACAACGGCGATGGCGAGTTCGACTCAGAGCGCGTGTTTGTGGGCGCTATTGTACCTATGAACACCGTAGATGGGCAGATAATCAATGCGCAGATAGCAGAGATTACAAAAGAGCATGTAACGATAGACCTCAACCACCCATTGGCTGGCGAGAACTTGCATTTTGTGGGCAAGGTGCTGAATATCCGCGAGGTGACTGAAGGCGAATTGAAGGCATTGCACCATCGCGGTTGCGGTGGCGGTTGTGGCGGCTGCAAGGGTAGCTGCAATGACTGTGGCGGCGAGTGTGGCTACAATTAAGAATGGAGAATGTTGAATGAAGAACTAAATAGACTATGGCAAATATTTTAGCGATAGTGGGTCGTCCCAATGTTGGGAAATCGACCCTATTCAACCGCTTGACCAAGACGCGTCGAGCGATAGTGAATGACGCAGCGGGTACGACTCGCGACCGCCAATACGGCAAGAGCGAGTGGTGCGGCAAAGAATTTTCCGTCATCGATACTGGCGGCTGGGTAGTCAATTCGGATGATACCTTCGAGAGCGAGATCAACCGTCAGGTGAACCTTGCCATCAAGGAAGCCGATGTGATTCTGCTGG
>CALZHO010000070.1 GCA_945787425.1 uncultured Bacteroidales bacterium | reverse complement strand
ACAGGTGACTCTTGTGCCTGATGCGCGCGAACAATTGACAAGTAATCATGGTTGGGATACACAGATGCACTTTGCCAAACTAACAGCAATCATACAGCGATTTAAGAATGTTGGTATTCGTGTTTCCATCTTTGTAGATCCTGATCCTGTGATGGTGGAATATGCTGCCAAAGCAGGTGCGGATAGGGTAGAGCTATACACAGGCCCATATGCTGAACTGTATGATGAGAATCCGACTGCTGCGATTGAAATGTATCGCGCTGCTGCGGAGAAAGCACACGAATTGGGAATCGGACTGAATGCGGGGCATGACCTCAATCTGCGTAACTTGAATGCATTTGTTTCTGCATTCCCATGGGTGGATGAGGTCAGCATTGGACAGGCTCTCATAGCAGATGCATTATATTTAGGAATAAAAGAAACTATTAAACAATACAAATATGCTCTTTCAAATTCAAACTAATCTGGACACAATGATGACCGCTATACAAGATACAGCGGTGGTGGTAGAACAACCCGTAGAAGAATCGATCAATCTTTTCACAATGGCTCAATATGGTGGATGGATTATGATTGTATTAGCCATTCTATTGGCTTTTGCACTCTATCTGTTCATCGAACGTTTAGTCGTGCTTACCAAAGCGACAAAAGAGGATAAGACTTTCATGAATCGCATACGTGATTATATCAAAGATGGTAACATGGATTCTGCCATTAAATTATGCCAACGTACAGATACTCCATCTGCACGTATGGTAGAGAAAGGTATCTCGCGTATCGGTCGCCCCATGCAAGATGTGCAAGTGGCCATTGAGAATGTGGGTAACTTGGAGGTGAGCAAACTGGAGAAAGGTTTAGTGCTTATTGCTACTATTGCTGCGGGTGCGCCTATGCTTGGTTTCTTGGGTACCGTACTGGGTATGGTGCAGACGTTCTTTAATATGGCGCAGAATGCGAGTGGTGTAATCGAGATTGCCACCTTGTCAGAAGGTATGTATCAAGCCATGGTGACTACTGTGGGTGGTTTGATTGTGGGTATCTTGGCAATGTTCGCATACAATTTCTTGGTTTCACGTATTGACCGTGTAGTGCGCCAACTCGAGTCGCGTACGATGGAGTTTATGGATTTGCTCAACGAACCAGTATAATCCTTGCCTTTAAACTTTCAACGATAAACTTTCAACTGAAGTATGGCACTTAAAAGACGAAATAAGGTGGAAGCAACGTTTGCGATGTCATCAATGACGGATTTGGTCTTCTTGCTGTTGCTCTTCTTTGTGATGGTTAGTACGATGTCTTCGCCTAATGACATTAAAATTAATCTTCCCCAAGCACGTGCTAAAACAACAACCAAGCAAGTTGTTGCTAAAGTTAGCATTGACAATTTGGGTAATTATTATGTGGCACTTGGGCGACAAAAACCAATGGAAATTGCTGCTGAAGATTTAGAGGCATATCTCTGTACTATTCAACAACAAGATAGTTCGATGTATGTAGCATTGCACGCGGACCAAGATATTCCTTATCGTGATATAGTGAATGTGTTGGATATTGCTAATGAGCATAAGATGAAAATCGTTTTGGCTACGAAGAAGTGAAAGAGTATCAGTCACATATTATAGCGGGAGCAGGAACAATCGTTTTGTTGCTATTATTGCTACTCTTGCTTTTTAAGATTTCCATGCATGCGCCCATCCAATTGGAAGATGAAGGTATTGTGATTACCTTTGGTGAGGCAGATGAGGGGGGTGGTATGCCCGATGCACTGCCCATGACCGATGCAATCACGCAAGTAGAACAACAACCTGCAGCTCCTATGCCAGCACCTGAGCAACCGTCCGAAAATGAATTGATGGTGCAAGAGGATGAGGAGTCATTGGCGTTGTCGCAACAAAATGAAGAAGATCTAAAGCGTCAAGCCGAAGAGGAAGAATTGATTGGCAAGCAAAAGGAGGAAGAAGCGCGTCAGGAAGCTGAACGTATAGCTCGCGAAAAAGCCCTGGCAGAGCAAAAAGCCAAAGAACAACAAGCTATAGACAAAGCGAATCAATTGGCTGCACTATTTGGGCAGGCGGGAAGTAGTGAAGGCGCCAATGCTGAGAATGCAACTGCCAACCCTGCGGCAACCAGCAAAGGTAATCCGGTAGGAAAAAGCTTCGGACAAGTGGATGGTAATATGTGGTCTTTGCAAGGACGAAGCGTGAAAACTATGCCCAAACCATCTACTGACTTTTTGGAGCAAGGTAAGGTGGTGGTGAGCATTCGAGTGGACAAAGCGGGCAATGTGGTGGCTGCTTCTATCGGAGATGGAACCACGATTTCCGATCGCTATACGCAACAATTGGCGTTGGATGCCGCTCGCAGAGCAAAATTTACAGAAGGAGATAATGAACAAATAGGTTCGATTACTTATAATTTCAAACTTAATTAAATGTTTCTACTATGAATTACATTTTTTTAGACAATGGTTTTGAAGAAATAGAGGCTATCACCACGATAGACCTTCTACGCCGTGCTAATATTGCGCTAACCACCGTTTCTGTGACAGGAAAAGAATGGGTGATGGGAGCACACAATATCCCAGTGAAAGCAGATGCGCTGATTGCAGATATAGATTTTGCTAATGCAGAAATGCTGATTTTGCCTGGTGGTGCTACCAAATTGCACGAATGTGAAGCGTTGTGCGAATTATTGGTAAAGCATAATGAACAAGAGAAATTGATTGCTGCCATTTGTGCCGCACCTTCTGTATTAGGCAGATTAGGTATTTTGAAAGGCAAACAAGCAACTTGCTACCCTGGATTCGAAGAGTATTTAGGCGAAAGTTATATTGATGGCTTGGTTGTAGAGTCGAAGAATATTATTACTGCTAAAGGGCCTGGGCTGAGCGCAGACTTCGCTTTCTGCTTGATTGAAAAACTCGCAGGAAATGAAATCGCAGACCAAGTGTATGATGCTGCTCAATTTTAATACAATAACAAAACTACTTTAGAATGAAAAAATACTTACTTTCTTTACTGGCTTTATGTATGACAACCTCTATCTTCGCACAAGAGGTTGCAGCGGAGCCTTCTCCATGGAGTTGTACAGGTGTTCTTGGACTTAATGCCAGTGCTACAGGACTTGTAAACTGGGCTGCTGGTGGAAACAATAGTGTCACGGGAGTTGCTTTTGGCAAGGTGCGTCTGTTGTACGCTGAGAATAGTGTATCGTGGGAAACTAATTTGGACTTGGAATATGGTCTTTCGTGGATTGACCAAGAGTTTGATCCATTCCAAAAGTCAAGTGACAAGATTAACTTCACAACCAAGTTTGGTTGGGAGATGGCTAAGACTTGGTATTTGACTGCTTCCGCAGGATTCCAGAGCCAATTTGCTCCAGGCCGTAAATATGGCGTTTCGGAGGCATATGATCCTATTATCTCTAAGTTCCTTGCTCCTTCGTACACGGATATTTCTGTCGGTATTGACTGGAAACCGAATGATATTTTCTCGGTCTATCTCTCTCCAGTAGCTGGTCGTCTGCGCACGGTGTATGTCAGCGATATGTTGGCTAAAAAATATGCTACTGATCAAGCAGATCTTGAAATAGAGTTGAAGGATAAATACGCTGTATGGAAATACGATGTGGATAAAGAAACAGGTTTGGTGAAAAAGAGTCACGACTGCAATATGCGTGCAGAACTGGGTCTTTCTATCAAAGGTGCTATTAACTACACTTACAAGGATTTGAAGATTATCACCTCTGTTGGTCTTTATACTCCATACGCATGGAATAAAACGAAGATTTATAAAGATGCCAACAATCAATACTACGCAGACTTGGGCTTGGCAAATCAATCCTTTGATGGCATGGAATATGTTGGTTATCAAGACAATAACCAACGATTTGGCAATTTTGATGTAGATTGGGATGCTGCTATCTCCTATCAATTCCTCAAATGCCTGAATGTTACGCTCTCTACTTCGCTCAAATACTACAATGGCGTGAAAATCGCTGATGCCGATGGCAATTTGGCAGAGCGTGTTCAATTCAAAGGCACGCTGGGCTTGGGTGTTGGATATAGTTTCTAATAATCTAATTATTAACACATCTGCGTAGTGGATTCTTTGGTTGCATTGGAAGATAATCTGCGGATATTGCTTGAGCAATATCAGGATTTGCAGCAACAATTTCTCTCCTTGCAGGATGAGAACCAACGCCAGCGTGATGAGATTATGCGAACTCACTCCGAATTAGTACAATTAAAAACAGAGTACAACCATTTGGAAACGGCATATGCGCTTGTGGCAGATACTGCTGAATCAGAACATCGTGATAAAGTGAAACAACGCTTAACGAATCTCATCGCACAAATAGATAGAGCTCTCAATGCGTTAGCTCAATAAACTATGTCTAACCAAAAAAAAATAAATATCAATCTGCAACTGGATGCACATCACGTCTCACTGAAAGTGCCGATGGACAAAGAGGTGCTATACCGTAATGCAGGTGAGATGATTAATGAGCGCTATCGCTATTATTGCCAGTTATTACCCAATCAGTCGGCTGAGAAAATATGGGTGTATGTGGCATTGGATATGGCGGTGAACTTACAAGCAGATGCACATGCTCATCGCTTGCAGCCCATTGATGAAAAAATACAAGAACTGAATCAATTAATTTTAAAAACAATACAAAAAAACAACGAATAAAATTTTACTGATTATGAACATTTTAATAGGATTAGTAATTGCAATAGTAGCGTTGATTTTAGGTGCAGGAATCTGCTTCCTCATCTTCCGCTATCATGCATCTGGTGTTCTTCGTAAAGCAACCGAAGAGGCCGAAATGATAAAGAAAAACAAAATTGTTGAAGCTAAAGAAAAGTTTATTGCTCTCAAACTGGAACACGAGAACCAAGTGCGTCAAGCAGAGCAAAAACTCCACCAACAAGAGCAACGCCTTCAACAACGAGAGCAACAACTCAACCAAAAGCAAGGCGATGTGCAACGCGCACAAAACGACTTGAATAACCAACGCCAACAGATTGAAAACCAGCAAAAAGCCATTGAGCGAAAGACACAAGAGATTGATAATCTGCAGAAGAAAGCTGAGCAACAATTGGAGCAAATTTCGGGTCTTTCCGTAGAAGAGGCAAAAAAGCAGTTGGTGGAAGCCCTCAAAGATGAGGCTAAGACTGCGGCTATGGCATATATCAATGACACAATGGATGAGGCTCGCCTAACTGCCAACAAAGAGGCTAAGAAAATCATTATCCAATCCATCCAGCGTATCGCTTCTGAAGCTACTGTGGAGAATGCTGTCACTGTGTTCCATATTGATAGTGACGAGGTGAAAGGCCGCATCATCGGTCGTGAAGGACGTAATATTCGTGCCCTCGAAGCTGCTACTGGTGTAGAAATCGTGGTAGACGACACCCCTG
>CALZHO010000069.1 GCA_945787425.1 uncultured Bacteroidales bacterium | reverse complement strand
TGAACAGACGCATACAATGATTATCTACGAGTCGCCTTTCCGATTGGTAAAGACATTGGAGCAATTGGCAGAGGTGATGGGCGGCGAACGCCGAGCAAGTGTCAGCCGCGAGATTAGCAAACTACACGAAGATACCCAACGAGGCACACTCCTCGAATTAGCAGCACATTACAAACAAACACCACCCAAAGGCGAGATTGTACTCATTGTGGAAGGGGCGGAGAGAGGTTAAAGACAAAAGATTAAAGGCAAGAATATGAACAAGAAACTACATATTGACACACTCTGCGTACAAGCAGGGTATAATCCAGGCAAAGGCGAACCACGCCAAGTGCCAATCATTCAGAGTACTACATTCAAATACGAGACCAGCGAACAGATGGGCAAACTCTTCGACCTCGAAGAGAGCGGTTATTTCTACACCCGTCTGCAAAACCCTACCAATGACACCACCGCAGCGCAGATTGCTGCTATGGAAGGTGGTGTAGCGGCTATGCTGACATCCTCTGGTCAAGCAGCAAATTTCTTTGCATGCTTTAATATCTGCCAAGCGGGCGACCACATGATTACGACCACCAGTATCTATGGCGGTACCTATAACCTCTTTGGCGTGACCTTCCCTAAGATGGGTATCGAGATCACCTTCATCGACCAAGATGCCAGCGATGAGGAGTGGAAAGCAGCCTTCCGTCCGAACACCAAACTCGTATTTGGCGAGACACTCTCCAATCCTAATGTGCGGATCTTAGACATTGAACGCATTGCAGGCATAGCCCACCAACATGGTGTGCCACTCATTGTGGACAACACCTTCCCTACCCCTGTGAACTGCCGTCCGTTTGAGTTCGGTGCAGATATCGTCACCCACTCTACCACCAAATATATGGACGGTCATGGTGTACAAGTAGGCGGTGTGATTGTGGATAGCGGTAACTTCGATTGGGAAGCTCAGCACGATAAGTTCACTTGCCTCACCGAACCCGACGCTTCCTACCACGGACTGCGCTATACAGAGGCATTCGGCAAACTGGCATATATCACCAAAGCCACTGCCCAACTCATGCGCGACTTAGGTTCTATCCAAAGTCCGCAAAACGCATTCTATCTCCACCTCGGCTTGCAGACTTTGCATGTGCGTATGCCTCGCCACTGCCAGAGCGCACTCAAAGTAGCTCAGTGGCTGGAGAAACACCCCGACATAGCATGGGTGCGTTATCCCGAACTGGAGAACGATCCCGAGCATGCACGCCAACAGAAGTATATGCCTAACGGTTCATGTGGCGTGATGGCGTTCGCTGTCAAAGGCGACCGCGCTTTTGCCAATCGTTTTATGGACAGTCTGCAATTAGTGACGATTGAGACGCACGTAGCCGACTGCCACACTTGTATCCTTCACCCTGCATCCCATACCCACCGCCAACTCAGCAACGAGGCACTGCTGGCAGCAGGTATTGACCCTGACTTAATGCGTCTGAGTATCGGTTTGGAGAATGCAGACGACCTAATAGCTGACATAGAAAATGCACTTACACAAGCTCACAACGCATAATTTCTCCTTCGAGGCAGGCGGCACACTTGACCAACTGGAGATTATCTACCATACTTCGGAGCGCCCTTATCAACATGGTGACCGCGTAATATGGCTCTGCCATGCCCTAACCGCTAACTCCGATCCGCTTGATTGGTGGCCAGAGATGGTGGGCGAAGGTTGCTGCGTGAATCCCGACAAAGACTATGTGGTCTGTGTCAATATCTTCGGCTCTGCCTACGGCACGACTGGTCCGAGAGATTTTTGGACGCCGGAAGCCGAAAGCCAGAATACTCCCCTCTCTTTCCCCCGCTTCACCGTGCGCGATACAGCCCGCCTCTTCACTTTGGTGCGCGAGCATTTGGGCATCGAACATGTGGACTTGCTCATCGGTAGTTCCATTGGCGGTTTCCATGCCCTCGAATGGGCGATTATGGAAGGCGAACGCATTCGCAAAGCAGCATTTATCGCCACAGCCCCGCGTGTATCGCCATGGCTGAGCGCATGGATGGAAGTGCAACGCATGGCACTTGAAGCCGACCCTACCTTCCGCGCATGCGAGTCGCTTGACGGCGGACGCAAAGGATTAGAAGCAGCACGCGCCATTTCGCTCATCTCCTATCGCAGTTTTGATGGCTACAACCTCACCCAATACGAGACCGATGACGATTGCCTCTTTGCCAGTCGAGCCGCATCCTACGAGCGTTATCAAGGCGAGAAACTGATAAAACGCGGTTTCGATGCTTACTCCTATTACTACCTACTCCACTGCGTGGATAGTCAGAATGTAGGTCGCCATCGCGGAGGCGTCAAAGCGGCATTGGCGCAGATACAAGCCAAGAGCATTGTCATTTCCATCACTTCGGACGGATTATTCCCTCCATGCGAGAGTAGCGAATGGGCAAAGCATATACCCGATGCCCAATACTTCGAGATAGAATCCCGATTCGGACACGATGGATTCCTGCTCGAAACAGAACAGATTACCCAAATATTGAATCAATAATCCCCTTGAGCGCGGCAGGCAGTTGATTGCCGCGCAAGTTGTTTAAGTTGTCTTTATTATTATATGAAAGTCCTCAAGTTCGGTGGAACCTCCGTAGGTTCAGTAGATAGTATTCATCAGATACAGCACATCATTGGTCAGCAGACCGATGACTGCATTGTGGTAGTCAGTGCCTTGGGCGGGATTACCGACCAGTTGCTCAAAGCAGCACATTTGGCACTCGAAGCAGGCGAAGAGTACATGGAAATATATCAAGCTATTCGCTGCCGCCATATGGATATGGTCAATACGCTGATTACCAATCCTACTACACGACAAATGCTATGCCTCGAATTGGAAAGCATTTTAGACGAATTGCGCTCTATTCTCTTTGGTGTGCATCTTGTGAAGGACCTCAGCAACAAAACCGAAGCCGCTATCGTAAGCTATGGCGAGCGTATGAGTAGCCGAATCGTAACCGCTGCGTTGCCTGGTGCCGTGCGCAAGAACTCCCTGCAATTCATTCGTACCGAACACAAACAAGGCCAAGTATTGCTCAATACCGAACTAACGGAGCAACTCATTCGCCAAGTCTTTTCCCCTATGCCTCATCTCTCGGTAGTGCCGGGCTTCATCTCACGCGATAGCCACACCGACGAGATTACCAACCTTGGACGTGGCGGAAGCGACTACACCGCCTCTATTCTTGCTGCCACCTTGAGCGCAGAGGTATTGGAGATTTGGACCGATGTCGATGGCTTTATGACAGCCGATCCACGACTCATCCCCAATGCCTATACCATCAAGAGTTTGAGTTATGTGGAGGCATCCGAACTCTGCCACTTTGGTGCCAAAGTGGTATATCCACCTACTATATATCCTGCGTGCGCGAAGAATATCCCAATTCGTATTCTCAACACTTTCAGTCCTGATAATTCAGGCACGATTATCCAATCCGAACCTGAAGACAGCACACGCTATGTACGCGGTTTGAGTAGTATCCGCGATGTGGCACTAATCACCGTTTCGGGTCTTTCGATGGTAGGCGTAATTGGTGTCAACCAACGCATCTTCAGCGCATTAGCTCAAGCAGGTGTGTCCGTCTTCCTTGTTAGTCAAGCATCTTCTGAGAACTCCACCACCTTGGGTGTACAGGATAAAGACTGCGACACCGCAGTAGAAGTACTGACCCGCGAGTTTGCAGAAGAAATCAAAGTAGGTTCAATGTACCCAATGCTTGTACAACAAGGCTTAGCGGCAGTGAGTATCGTGGGTGAAAACATGCACAATATGCCTGGCATTGCAGGCAAACTCTTTGGTACCTTAGGCAGAAATGGTATCAGCGTGATTGCCTTTGCGCAAGGTGCAAAGGAGACCAATATCTCGTTTGTAGTACCTCTGCAGCAACTCAGCAAGACAATGAATGTGCTGCACGACTCATTCTTCCTCAGTGAAAATAAGGTACTAAATATCTTTGTATGTGGTGTCGGCACAGTAGGAGCACAACTGCTCGAACAAATCCAGCAGCAACAGCACATGCTACTCCACGAGCAGCACTTGCAACTCAATGTCGTAGGCATCGCCAATAGCCGAACAGCTATCTTCAATGCCGATGGTCTGGACCTTGCCAATTACCGCGAACAACTCAAATCGATGGAGAAAACTACAGGCAGTTTCAGTATTAAGCAAGCAGCTTTGCAAATGGCGAATCTCTACAACAGCGTCTTTGTCGATTGTACAGCAAGTGCAGATGTAGCAGGTATTTACCTCAGCCTATTGGAAAACAATATCTCCGTAGTGACCGCCAACAAGATTGCTGCTTCTTCCGAATATAGCCACTACCTCCGCCTCAAGCAAACGGCTCTTGACCGTGGTGTGAAGTTCCTTTTCGAAACCAATGTCGGTGCTGGTCTGCCTATCATTGGCACTATCAATGACCTACGCAATTCGGGCGATAAGATATTGCGTATAGAGGCGGTATTGAGTGGTACGCTCAACTTCATTTTCAACGAGATTGCTGCCGATGTACCATTCTCCGAGACAATCCGTCGTGCCAAAGAGCAGGGCTATAGTGAGCCCGACCCACGCATTGACCTCAGTGGCAAAGATGTGATTCGCAAACTGGTAATCTTAACGCGCGAGGCAGGCTACCCTGTGGAGCAAGAGGACGTTGAGAAACATCTCTTTGTGCCAGAAACCTATTTCCAAGGCTCAGTAGAAGACTTTTGGAGACGACTGCCTGAGTTGGATGCCGACTTCGAAGCACGCCGCCAAGAGTTGGAGAAGAAAGGTCTACGTTGGCGTTTCGTAGCTACTATGGAAGAAGGCAAGACGCGGGTCAGTCTTGAGACGGTGGATGCCAATCACCCATTCTATCCATTGGAGGGATCCAACAATATCATTCTTATCACCACCGAACGCTACCACGACTATCCGATGATGATTCGTGGCTATGGTGCTGGTGCGAGCGTGACCGCTGCAGGCGTTTTCGCCAACATCATGCAGGTCAGCCACTAATCGGCTATCCATTCTATGATTATTTGAACGATACACATACTAACCGTCTGCCAAATTGGCAGGCGGTTCGTGTATAAAATGGGCTTGGTATGGGTTTTGTATATTGCAGGTAACGACCTTAATGTCCTTAACGACCTTAATGTCCATAACTTTCAAAAAACAATTATGAATACAATGAACAACAAAACCGAAAACCTACAGCGTTTCGCCATCAACCTTTGCGAACGCGCCCAACAGGGCAAACTGGATCCTGTGATTGGCCGTGACGACGAGATTCGTCGCGTACTACAAATCCTCTCACGTCGTACCAAGAACAACCCTATCCTTATCGGTGAGCCCGGTGTGGGTAAGACCGCTATTGTGGAGGGCTTGGCGCATCGTATCATTCGTGGTGATGTGCCCGAGAACCTAAAGAAGAAACAAATTTACTCCCTTGATATGGGTGCGCTGATTGCAGGTGCGAAATACCAAGGTGAGTTT
>CALZHO010000068.1 GCA_945787425.1 uncultured Bacteroidales bacterium | reverse complement strand
GTTGCGTAGAATTGTGTAGAGTTGTGTAGAATTGTGTAGAATTGTGTAGAGTTGTGGAGGATGGTGTAGGAAACAGCCCAAACACGGTTGAGCCAGAGCCAGACATGGCAGCATATACGGCGCCTGCATCGAGCAGGCGTTGTTTTATTTCGGCTATTTCGGGATGAACCTTACAAACGGTTTCTTCAAAATCGTTGGTAAGGGAGGAAAGGATGGTAAGGTCGTTCAGGACATTCAGGACTTTAAGGTCCTTAAGGTTATTTAAGACTTTGGAGGTGCCTTTGGGGATTATTCCTCCGTAGGCTTCTTTGGTGGAGACACCACAAGCAGGTTTAATCATCACAAGGCGCAAACCACTCAAGTCCAATGATATAGGGGTCAATTTATCTCCAATGCCTTCCGCATAACATGGAGTGTTATAAATAAAGAATGGACAATCTGCACCCAAAGGGCGCACTTCCTCAGCCAATTGCTCTTTGGTCAGTCCAAGTTGGAAAATCTCATTGAGCGCAATAGCCATGTGGGCAGCATCACTGCTACCACCACCAAGACCAGCACCAAAAGGAATATTCTTCTTGAAAGTGATTTTGACATTTCCTATCTGCGGGAAATGTGTCTGCATACGTTGGTACACCTTATATATGAGGTTGTCTGTGGGTGAGCAATCAACAACTAAGCCGTCTTGATGGAAAGCAAACTCCTCTGCTTTCACGACCTCCAACTCATCGTGCAAGCCATAGACAGGATAGAAGATAGTCTCTAAATCGTGATAACCATCTTCGCGTTTGCGCACTACGCGCAGACCGATATTAATCTTACAGTTAGGAAAGAGTTTCATTACACGGTATCCATGAAGGACTTTTGTACCTTATTGAATACAATAATACCTAATGCGAGGAGTACCACCATAAAGCAAAAACTATAGCCGAGCATCCACCATTCGTGGTTACCTACACCTAACATACCATACTTGAAGAACTCCACAATACCCGTCAGCGGATTGAGTTGCATCACCATACGCAATGTGTCGTTGGTAATAGTAGAAAGTGGATAGATGACTGGCGTGGCGTACATCCATAAGCTGACAAAGAAACTCAACAAGAGTTGCAAGTCGCGGTACTTAGTGGTCATACTGGAAAACAATATACCAAAGCCCAATGCCAAGCCCGCCAACATAACAATCAGCACAGGAAGCAGCAAGGCATACCAATTGGTATGTATCTGAACATCCGTAAACAAAGCATAATAAGCATACACCACGAGGAACAAGCCAAACTGAATACCAAAGCGCACCAGATTACTAATCACATCGCTCAGCGGCGTTACCAAACGAGGGAAATACACCTTGCCGAAAATACCCGCGTTGCTGACAAACGTATTAGACGTCTTGCCTAAACAGTCTGCAAAATACTGCCAAAAACTGATACCCGCCAAATAGAACAATGGTTGTGGCAAACCATCCGTGGAAATTTTAGCAATGCCACCAAAGACAACCATATACATGATTGTAGTCATCATCGGTTGAATCACATACCACAGAGGACCAAGTACGGTTTGCTTATACTGGGTGATGATATTACGCTTGACGAAGAGCATCATCAAGTCGCGATAACGCCAGATTTCTTTGAAATCTACGGACAAAAGACTATCTTTTGGACGAATCTCAGTCGTCCATTCTTGTTCCATTTCTGCCATAATTGTAAAAATTGTGCGCAAAGGTACACTTTTTTTTGCACATATGCAAATTTATTCGTATCTTTGCACCGAAATTTATGAACCCCGCTCGAAAGGGCGTAACTATTTTACAATTATGGCAAATGAAAAACAACAGTTCGTGGACGAACTAAAGGAGTTACTACAGAAGAATGTAGCGGAAGTGAAAGAACAAGTAGAAGCAGTGAAAACACAATTCTACCGTCAGTATCATCAAGAATTAGAGGCACAAAAGAAAGCCGCTTTGGAGGCTGCTCAGGCAGCTGGTGAAGAGCTGGAGAATTGGTTGCCATCCAATGATGAATTGGAGCAAGAGTTCCGCGAATTGTTGAATACATACAAACAACGTCGCGCTGAATTGCAAAAGCAAATCGAAGAAGAACAAGCACAAAACCTTCTTCGTAAAGAGAACATCCTCGCACAAATGAAAGAGATGGCAGACGCTGAGACCGCAGACGTAATGGATAATCTCAAGAAAATGCGCGAACTGCAAGCAGAATGGAAAACTATCGGTGCCGTACCTGCTCCTAAAGCACAAGAGATTTGGAAAAACTACCAACAATACCAAGAGCGCTTCTATGATCTTGTGAAAATTAATATTGAATTGCGTGATTTGGACTTCAAGAAAAACCTTGAACTGAAGACTCTGCTATGTGAAGCTGCAGAAAAATTACAAGACAATCCTAACATCGTAGAAGCTAACCGCGCATTGCAACAGTTGCACGATGAGTGGGCTGAGATTGGTCCTGTGGCTCGTGAGTTGCGCGAAGACTTGTGGAACCGCTTCAAACAAGCAAGTAGCGTAATCAACAAAAAACACCAAGCATACTTCGATGAGTTGCACGCCAAAGAAAACGAAAACTTGGAGAAGAAACAAGCATTGATTGAGCAAATCAAGGCATTGGATGTCAATAAACTGAAATCCAATAAACAATGGGATGAAGCTACTGAGAAAGTGCAAGCTATCCAACAAGAATGGCGTACCATTGGATTCGCACCAAAGAAACAAAATCAAGCTATTTACAACGAATACCGTGTTTTGTGCGAAGCATTCTTCAAAGCCAAAACTAATTACTACAAAGGTATGCGCGATGAGTTCAGCGAGAACCTGAAGAAGAAACGCGAACTCATTGAAGCCGCAGAGGCATTGAAGGACAGCATCGAATGGACAGAGACCACCAACAAGCTCATCGACCTCCAACAACAATGGAAGAAAGTGGGTCCTGTAGCACGCAAGTATTCAGACGACCTGTGGAAGAAATTTACCGCTGCATGCGACACCTTCTTCGAGGCAAAACGTGAAGCTAACAAAGAACTCCGCGAGCAATACGCACAAAAACGTGCAGAAGCAAAAGAACGTTGGAACAAGAAAGTCGATCAGATGACTGATCGCCAGAAATTGGTTAAAATGTACGAGAACTTGGTTCAAGAAATCAAAACAGCTGAAAACAATATCCTCTTCTTCACTGGCAAATCAAAGCAAGCCAATAAGTTGGTTGATGACATGCGCAAGAAGATTGATACATTGAAGAGCCAACTCACTGATTTGGAAAACAAGATTAACCAAATGGACGCGGAGTAAGGTGAAAGGTGAAAAGTGAAAGGTGAAAAGTGAAAGGTGAAAGGTGAGAGGTGAAAGGTGAAAGGTGAAAACTGAAAGGTGAGAGGTGAAAGGTGAAAGGTGAGAGGTGAAAGGTTAAAGGCGAGAGTGATGAAAGAACTGATTGTATATAAGCACGTTGAGATCAGTCAAGACGAGCAAATCGTGTTGAAAGATGTCAATCTCTCCGTTTCATCGGGCGAGATGATTTATCTCTTAGGGCGAGTAGGTAGTGGCAAGTCGAGTTTCATGAAAACCATCTATGGCGAACTGCCTGTTGAGGGCACAGAGGCCGCAGCATTGGATTACGATTTACTGAAACTCCGCCGCCGCGATATACCCTATTTGCGCCGTAAGGTAGGAGTAGTATTTCAGGATTTCCAACTACTCAGCGACCGCAACGTGGAAGAAAACTTGCTGTTCGTATTGAAGGCCACGGGTTGGAAAGACAAGCGTGCCATGAAGAATAATATCCACGATGTACTCAAGCAAGTAGGTATGGCAGAAAAAGCATACAAGATGCCTTATCAACTCTCTGGCGGTGAGCAACAACGTGTGGTCATTGCACGTGCGCTGCTCAATGCTCCTGGTCTTATTTTAGCAGACGAGCCAACCGGCAACCTTGACCCTGAAACGGGAAAAGGAATCATGGAACTGCTCTATAGCATTAGCCAAGCAGGTATGACCGTGATTATGTCCACCCACAATCCCCTTTGGCCAGAACAATACCCCGGACGCAAGTTGCAATTCGCTGACGGAAAAATCTGCGAGGTATAGGAGAGAGGCGAGAGGTTAGAGGTTAGAGGTTAGAGGTTAGAGGCGAGAGGTTAGAGGCGAGAGGCAGGTAATAAAAACAACAGACACGCAAATGCGTGTCTGTTGTTTTATTATATGAGATTTACCAACCAAATTTATATGCCAGTAGTATTAGGTGCTTGGTAGTATATTTCTTTGTGATGGTGATATTTTCTGTCATGTCATCCATGCTAATACCGCGATTGTAAAGGTAGTTGTAGCGGTAGGTGAGAGTCAAGGAGTTTTGTTTGTTGATTTTCCATTGCAAGCCCAACTCGGGACGCAATTCGCTGATGTACTGTCCGTATGGATCTCCCTTCAACTCCCCCTGAAGGGGGAGAGCCTCCGCGCCTTTCGCCTCTCGCCTTATCGCCTCATTCACATAGTCCACGGGGGCATTCAAGGTGTTGAATATTTCGAACCTACCGACAATACCGAGTGGCGTTTCTGGAATCGAATATACGGCTTGCAAGCGACTACGAAGTGTAAAATCTACTTGATTCTTGACACGTGTATCCACTTGTCCTGTACGACCATCCAACATCACGCCTTCGCGCAATGACAGGTTCCATTGCCCCAATGTGATTTGTCCCGTAATCAGAAGATTAGCACGATGTTGAAGGTATTTATTGGGATCCGTCCAGCCTTGATTACCGTATAACTTCAGCGTATATGCCGCATAGATATTCACATATTGGATAGGCGCATAGGTCAACCCCACCGTAGTATGCGCACGGTGCGAAGGAGCACTACGAATCTCCTCCTCTATGGTCAACGACAAACCGTGCTTAAAGGATTTGACAAACGTAGCAAAGAAATGCGCCTCTGGTGTGATAATCGAAGTATCCTTCTCTGTGATAGTCACTTGTGCGAATATAAAATATGGCACAAGCACCATCCAAACAAGTATGCTCCTTCTCCATTTCATATTTAACTTTGTGCTTGATAGGTTAGTGCGAACAATCGCATTTGCTTGAGCATAGCATTGAGTCCATTGCTGCGAGTAGGAGAAAGATGCTCGCGCAGGTTGATTTCATCGATGAAATATAACTCGCTATCTACAATCTCTTTAGGCGTATGCTCGCTCAGCACACGAATGAGCAATGCCACTATACCTTTGACCAAAATGGCATCCGAATCACCCTTGTAAATCACCTTGCCGTCTTTCATCTCGGCGGTAAACCATACCTTAGACTGACATCCATCAATCAGATTCTTATCACACTTGTCTGCCTCGGGGAAAGGCTCCAAACCATTGCCATAGTCTATGAGCAGACTATAGCGGTCCATCCAGTCATCAAAACTGTTAAACTCCTCTATTATTTCGTCTTGAATATCGTTGATCATATTTTCACTACAAAAATTATAGAAAATTATATAAAATGAAACAAAATTTATGCGCTTATGATGAGTCGGTAGAGGAGATCAGCGATATGCTGGTCATCTTCTGCGGCTATATCTTTCACGGGTGCTTCTATCACATAATCCGCTTGCATATAAAAT
>CALZHO010000067.1 GCA_945787425.1 uncultured Bacteroidales bacterium | reverse complement strand
TTCGGCTGCAAAGATACTGCTTTTTTTTGAATTGTGCAAGAAAGTCCGCCTAAAAAGTGTAATATTTTACAAAAAGTCCGCCTAAAAAGTGTGATATTTTACAAAAAGTGCGCCTAAAAAGTGTAATATTTTACAAAAAGTCCGCCTAAAAAGTGTAAAATCCAAATATGTCAATACGTCAAAGAACGAGTTTTGTTCGGCGAGCCGAACGTTGTGTCGCAGTGCGACGTTGATATGTTGTTTGCACGTAATGTGCGTTGTTTTGAGTTATCCAGGTTCAGAGCGAAGCGAGATAACGAATGATATGATGAAAAGTTTCCCACAGGCTACGCGACCATGTCGCGACCACTGTATCTAATCTGTGTAAAATCTGTGGGCTATTTGTGGAACTGACAAAAAATGGGAACTAATATAATAAGGTTCAGAGCGAAGCGATAAGGTCCCTTGCCTTTACACTTTACACTCTACACTTTACACTAAAAAAGTACATAATTAACTAAAAAATATTACATTTTATGAAAAAATTTAAACTATTTTTCGCGTTATTCGCGATGCTCGCCCTCAATGTGGGAAACGCGTGGGGTGCGGAAGAGACTTACACATTGGGTTGGGGTTCGGCTAGTGGTACCAATTTCACAAATTTCACAACTACATCTGGTGAGGTGGCAAATGTGGTGTCATTTACTACTGCCAAGAATAATTCTACTACTGATCCTGCGTATAATAGTAAAAATAAAGACCTGCGCTTGTACTATAACGCTCAAGGAAATGGTGGTTCTATTACATTAACTCCAGCCGATGGAGTCACGATTACAGGATTTGTAATGACAACCTCAACGACTCCATCTGTAAAATATACTGTTAATAACGGTACAGCAACCGCAGTAAGTCAGTCTAACAAAGTTTATACTGTTACAGATATTTCTGCTTCACAATCATTAAAAATACAAAATGTAAACACCAGTAACACTCAACTTCGTATAAAAACAATTACAATTACTTATATCAAAGAAAGTGGCGAAAAACCGGCCTATTCTGTGAAACTTAATCAACCCGCAACTGGTGGTACCATTAGTGCCGAAGGATTAACCGACGGAAAGGCTGCTAAGGGTGTAGTCGTAAAATTGACAGCAACTCCCGATGCTGGTTATGAATGGGAGTCTTGGACTGTTACTGGTGCAAGCGGCAATGTGGAAGTGAGCAATGACCAATTCACTATGCCAGCAGAAGATGTTACTGTTACTGCTTCTTTTGTTGCTAAAACACAATATACAATCAAATGGAATGTAGCAGAAGGATCTGTTGAAGATTCTAAAGTTTACGAAGGCGAGGCACTTGGTACATTGCCAACCGCTCCAAACTGCTCTTCTGGTAAAGTATTCAGGGGTTGGACTGAAGCAACTTCTGTAAATCCAGACGGCTCTGGCATTACTTATGTGAAAGAAACTGACGTCCCAACTGGAGATAAAGAATATAATGCGGTGTATGCTACCCAAGGAGTAACTGTCAATAAAGTTGATAAATTAGATTTATCATTTACAGGTGTATCTGGTTCAGCATATTCAAGTTGGAGTGGGAAGAAATCTGTTTCTGATGCTGTTTATGCAGGTAATAATGCTGGAGGCAATGATGCTATTCAGTTACGCTATGATACCAGTAAAGCAGCTGCTGGTATTATTACAACAACATCAGGCGGAAAGGCAACCAAAGTAGTAATTAGTTGGAACAGTAATACCACAAAAGGACGTACATTGAATGTTTATGGAAATAATACACTTTACTCAGATGTAAAAGATTTGTGGGAGGAGCAACCAAACCAAGGTACATTACTTGGAACAATCGTAAAAGGAACATCTACTGAATTGGTTATAACAGGCGATTATGCATATATTGGTTTGCGCTCTGCGAGCAGTGCAATGTATTTGGATAAAGTAGAAATTACATGGGAAGCAACAAATTATTCCGATTATTCTCTCAACTGTGATATCAATGAAGCACCTGCATTGATTCCTTCAAGAGAAGAAATTGATTTTGGGGCAAAATATGTAGGTTTTGAATATTCCGAAGAATTTACTATTAATGCAACTAATCTGAAAGGTGATATTACTTTGGCTGTAACTGGCGATTATTTTGATGTTACTCCTAAAACTATAGCGTCGAATGCTTCTTTCCCACAAACAGTTGCAGTGACGTATAAGCCAGAAGTAGCAGGTAATAGCCATACTGCAACTTTAACGGTTAAATCTACAGAAGCAGAAGATAAGATAATTTCTCTAAAGGGTTCTGCTACTGTAGCAAAGATTTATACTAAAACAGATTTAGCAAATATCACAAAATATGATGAAGTGCTGATTGTTGGTACAAATGCAAGTGGCTCATTCGCTATGGCTAATGATGAAGCTACTAATAGCGGACCTAAAGCAATATCTGTAACTGTAGATAACAATAAAATTGCTACCGATATTACTAACATCCAATGGAGCGTAGGCAACACTGATGGTAAACTCATTTTTGCGCCAAAAGATGCAGAGACATGGCTATATTGTATCAATAACAACGATGGTTTGCGTATTGGTTCAGATGCAGAGGCTATGACTTTTGAAATCAAGGATGATTACATTTACAATACCATTCGAAATCGTTATATTGGTATTTATAACTCTCAAGAATGGAGAAGTTATACATTAACAAGTGGCGGTAGTTTCCCAACAAATATCAAAGAGCAAACTTTTGCATTTTACATTATCAAAGGCGTGGTTCCTGATGATGTATATTCAATCACTTATAATACGAATGGAGGTAATACAATTAGTCCAACAACAGATGAAACAACCATTCCAAACGTGTTACCCACTCCATCAAAAGAAGGTTACAATTTTGCAGGCTGGTACACTGATGAAGCATTGACAATTCCTGTTGTTACTGGTACAGCATTGACAAGTGATATTACCCTTTATGCAAAATGGGCTGACCCATATTCAGTAGCATATGCGAGAACATTGATTGATGCTGATGTGGAGAGCGCAGGTATATATGCGTATGTAGCAGGTGTGGTAACTGCCGTAGAAGAAATCAATACTGTATATGGAAATGCGACATACTCCATCGGAGATACTGAAGATGCAACTGAAACACTTAAAGTTTTCAGAGGTAATTATTTAAACAATGTACAATTTACAGAAGAAAATCAATTGAAAGTTGGTGATCAAGTTGTAGTTTATGGAAAAATGATAAATCACACAACAGGTGGATATCAATTTTCTCAAGGAAACTACATTTACAAACTCACTTCTGCTGCTGGTAAGGAAACTACAAGTTTGTCATGGAGTGCAACTACATGCAAAGTACAAATCGGAGAAACCAATACTTTCCCAACGCTGACAAAGAGCCATGATATAACCATCAAGTATACCAGTTCACACCCATCTGTAGCAACAATTGCTAATGATGGTACTATCACTTTGGTTGCAGCAGGCACCACTACTATCACCGCGGCTATTGAGGAAGATGAAACATATGCACCATCATCTGCTTCATACGTATTGACCGTAGTGGAAGTTGTTCCTACTGGCATCTTCCGACTCTATAGTGGTGAACTGACAGAAGGTGAGTATGTACTTGTGGATGGAGCAAAGGATAAAGCATTAAAAGCAGCGGTTGCTAATACTACCCGTTTGGCAGGTGAAGATGTTGCCATTGCAGATAATGCTATTCTCAATCCTGATGCATCCATTGTATGGAATCTTGCTAAGAGCGGCGAAGAATGGACTATTTTCAATGAGTATGAAGGAAAATATGTTGCAGGTACAGGAGCAGCAAGTGCAGCACAATTATTAACAGTTGGAACTGATGCGAATGCTCTTTGGACTGTAACAGGTACTGAGACATATGATTTTGTTAATAAGGCTAATGAGGCAAGTAGCGTGAATAGTCATTTGAGATGGGGTGGTAGTTATTGGGCTTGTTATGGTTCAACCACAGGGAAAGCTCTTCGCCTCTATAAGAAAATAGATGTTCCTACACCTATTATTTCTCACCCAAGCGGTACTTATTTAGGATCACAAAATGTTACTATCAGTTGTGCATTGGCAACTGCTACAATTTACTATACCATCAATGGTGATGCTCCTACCACATCCTCTGCTTCAATAACTCCGGGAGGTACAGTAAGCATTACAGAATCTTGCACACTTAAGGCTATTGCAGTAGCAAATGAAAAAGAGAGTGCACTTGTTGAAGCAACTTACGAAATCGTTGCTACAGGTGGTGTGTGGGTGTTAGTAGATAATGCTACCGCACTCGAAGCAGGTGATTTGCTTGTTCTTGCATCAAATGCTCATAATGTAGTAGCAGGAACCATAGCAGATGGTAAAGACTTTATGACAAGTGTAGGTGGTGCCGTATTTAATGCGAATAAAACTATTATGACTACTTTGCCTGCTAATGCGATGATGCTAACTCTTGGTGGCTCGGAAGATGCATGGACATTTGAATATCAAGAGATGTATCTCAACGCTTCAGGAAGTAAAAATTCATTGGGTACACCTGCTACTACTTGGACAATAACTATCGATGAGAATGGAGCCGCTATTACTACAGATGGAAATACCATCAAGTATAACGCAACTTCCCCTCGTTTCAAAGTGTATTCAACATCTACTGGCAATTTACCACAAATTTATAAGTACACTGCTGACTTCTACACACGCGACTTAACAAACAATCAATATGGTACAATTTGTTTGAAAAATGGTGGTGTAGTAGTAGCAGGAGCGAAAATATTTGAGATAGCATACAAGAACACCCAAACAAACCGCGTGTTGGTAGATGAAGTGGTTCGTTTGAAGGCTGGTGTTCCTTATGTGTTCTTGCCAAATGCTGCTCAAATTAAGATCGCTCTTGATGGTACAACTGCAGGTACCGCAAGCAAGGTAAATGGTTTGCAAGGTACATTTGTTGAAATTCAAGATGGCGATGCTGGTGCTACTGGTAATATCTTGGAAGGCAACCACATGCTTTATAATAACTCTATTTTGAAATGTGGTGGTAATTGTACACTCCCTGCATATCGTGCATATTTCATAGTAGGAGAAATTTCTACTACAGAAAAGGCAAATGCCCCTGGTCGCCAACGCATAGCCTTAGGCTATCAAGGAGAAAATGCTGCTACTGGTTTGGACAATATTACTGAGATCGGTGTTATTGCTCCTGCAATGCAAGGCACTTATGATGTTTTGGGTCGCCAACTCAGTGAACCTACAGCCACTGGTTTCTATATCGTAAATGGTAAAAAAGTATTTGTGGTAAAATAATATTCGACTAAAAATAGACTTATGGAAAAGAAATTATATCAACAACCAAAGACGTTTTCTGTGATGATGGAACCTTGTGGTATCTTATGTGGAAGTACTGAAGGTATCTATATTGATGATACTCCATCAGGTTCTTTCGTAGGAAATTAACCCCCCCTCGCACCTTGCTACCGACTAAGTAGTACTCACGACAATCTGTTAGTACCCACTATCAATCAAGGTAGCATAGTGCATTACGAATTGCATTATTACTGCATTTCTCACAATCAAAAAATCGTGCCAACCCTGCGGTAGGCACGATTTT
>CALZHO010000066.1 GCA_945787425.1 uncultured Bacteroidales bacterium | reverse complement strand
TGCAGCGGAGGATAAGTAACCTCCGGCTGAAGATGCTCCACCTCATGCCCCATCAAGATCAATGTGGGCGATTACATCCACCTCGTGCGCGAGCATGACATGGGCGTCGCGGGCAAAACGATAGGTTATTGGGCAGGCAAGAACCTCGCCACGATTGGCAAAGCCCTTACCCCCATTTTGAGTGTGGCACATGTAGCGAAGACCGTAATAGGTGATAAGGCAACAAGGGTATTAGGCAAGACGATGCACTACGCTTCTGGCGGCTTAGTTCCTCTGTGGACACCATCATTGCCCAAACCTGTGACCCCAAAAGATATTCAAACAGCCAAAGAATATGGTGCAGTACATGGACTGAAGGGATTGCAAGACAAGCGCGTGGTATATTTCCCATCCTGCCTCAATCAACGATTGAGCGCACCAGGACAACCCCTCGTGAACGACATGACCGAACTGCTGAACAAAGCAGGGTATGAAGTTATCTTCCCAGCCAATATGGAAAACCTATGTTGCGGTACCATATGGGAAAGCAAGGGTATGCCCGATGAAGCACAACGCAAAGCTGCCGAATTGGAACTCGCCCTGCTCAAAGCCAGCGATAATGGTCGTTGGCCTGTGCTCTGCGATCAAAGCCCATGTTTACATCGTATGCGACACACCATGCAGCACTTACACCTCTACGAACCAGCCGAGTTCATTGATAAGTACGTGCTGAGCGAAGTAGCAATCACACCGCTCGATGCCTGCGTGGCGGTACATGTAACCTGCTCAACCAAACAAATGGGATTGGCAGACACCATTGTACGCGTAGCAAAAGCATGCGCTAAGAATGTATTAGTACCCGAGGAAATAGGTTGCTGCGCTTTTGCTGGCGATAAAGGATTTACCGAACCCGAACTCAACGAATGGGCACTGCGCAAGCTCAAACCACAGATTGACAAAGCAGGTGCTACCATGGGTGTGAGCAACTCCCGCACCTGCGAGATTGGACTCTCCACCCATTCGGGCATTGCGTATCATGGCATAGCTCATCTTGTGAATATGTGCGCCAGCGCACGGAGAAAATAATCAGGCATCCGGGAGCCGGATACCCAACAAACAAGAAAATGAATAACATCGAGATAGAACGCAAATTCCTCGTTCTGAACGAGGACTACAAACAATTAGCTACGAGCCACTACACTATTCAGCAAGGGTATATATGCAAGGAACCCGGGCGCACCGTGCGCGTGCGTATTACTACCCAGACAGATGGTTCTGAAAAGGCCTATCTGACCATTAAGTCCCAACCGAATGCCAACGGCTTCGCACGCTTCGAGTGGGAAAAAGAGATTGACCCCGCAGATGCCAAGCAACTGATTGACATGTGTTTGCCAGGTGTCATCAAGAAAACCCGCTGGCTCGTTCCTGCCTCATCGCCCAATAGCCCCACCACCTCATCGCCTCTCACATGGGAGGTGGACGAGTTTCACGACCGACTGGCAGGACTGGTGATAGCCGAACTGGAATTGGAGCGCGAAAATCAACCCTACGAGAAACTGAGTTTCATAGGCGAAGAAGTGACAGGAAATCCACGCTATTACAATGCAAACATGTAAGAATTACACTTTTTTTGTCTAAAAATCAAAATAAATTTGGTCAATTCAATAAAAAGTTGTAATTTTGCAGGTCATTTTTGTGTAAAATACGCAAGTGACCCCAAAAAACATACGGAAATAAATAACAAAACAATATTATGACAACATTACAAAGAATTAGAAATCATGGCATTATCCTCCTCGTTGTTGTAGGATTAGCTATGTTAGCGTTCATTTTGGGCGACTTTTTGAACTCTGGTAGCAGTTTTTTCAATCGCAGCCGCGAGAACGTGGGTGTGATTGCTGGTCACAAAGTGCACTACACAGAGTATGAGGCAGCAAAAGACCAATTAACCGAAGTGTACAAGATTGAGAGCGGAAGCAACGACCTCAACGAAGATGTAACCATTCAACTCCGCAACCAAGTATGGCAAATGATGATGATGGATTACACCTTGCGTGAGCAAGCAGAGAAAATTGGTATGGACGTCACCGCAGAAGAGCTTAGCAACCTCTGCATTGGCGAGAATCCTCACCAATTGATTCGTCAACGTCGCGCGTTCTACGATGAGACAGGTAGCTTCAATCGCTCAGCGCTCATCAACTTCTTGAACTCATTGGCACAAGAGGCAGAGACCCCAGAGCGAGCTGCCAATATGCGACAAGCTAAAAGCTACTGGATGTACTGGGAGAACGCCGTTCGCTTGACCCACCTGCAAGAGAAATACGTGGATTTGTTGGGCAAATTGGTGACAGCCAACAACTTGGATGCTAAATACGCCTTCCAAGCACGCCAAACCAGCGCAAACGTATCCTTCGTAGAGCAACCCTATTTCGCAGTGGCTGACTCATTGGTGAAAGTGACCGATGCTGACATCAAGAAGCTCTATGCTGCACAAAAAGAGCAATACAAGCGCACACCTAACCGTTCGTTGGTATATGTAAGTTTCCCTATCGTACCTTCAGAGACTGACTATGCAGAGGTAGAGAAACTCATGAAGAGCCTTGAGAACGATTTCCAAACAAAAGAGGATATTGCTGCTATCGTGAATAGCAACTCTGACATCTTGTATGATGGTCGCGACTACTCTGAGACTACTATTCCTGCTGAATACAAAGACTTTGCATTTGGCAAGGGCGCTAAGAAAGGTCAATGCACCGAATTGACATTTGCTGATGGCACCTATGCTATGGCTCGCATCATGGATTGTGGTTACACTCTTGCCGATTCTGTAAAACTGGTGCTTGTGGCTAATAGCGAGGACACCGAAGATGTAGAATTAGGATGGTACCAAGCAAGCGACTTGCAAAAGACCATAGCTGATCCTGCTTTCGCAGGAAGAAAGGGCAGTCAATTCACCGTATCTACAGGCATGGGCGAACAAACATTCAAGATTGCTGACAAGAGCAAGCCAACTCCAAAAGTGAAATTGGCTATCCTCAGCCGCAAAGTGACTCCAAGTAGCAAGACCTACGGCTTGCTCTACAACGAGGCTAAACAATTCATTGTGAACAACAATTCTCTCGAATTGCTCCGTCAAGCAGCTCCTGAGCAAGGTTTGAGCCTTACCCCTGTGTTTGCACTGGATGCTAACGCAGACAAAGTAAACGACCTGAAGAACAGCCGCAGCATTGTACGTTGGGCTTATGAAGCAAAAGAAGGTCAGTTGAGCGATGTATTTGAGTGCGGCGAGCAATTTGTAGTGGCAGCGTTGACCGAAGTAAACGAAGGCAATTATCGCACTATCGACGAGGTGCGTGCTGAATTGCAAATGCAAGTTACAGCAGACAAGAAAGCAGCATATATCATCGACCAACTCAATGGCGTAAGCACATTGGAAGAGGCTGCTAAATTGTTAGACACCGATATCAAAGAAGCAGAGAACATCACCTTGGCATCCAGCCGCTTGGGCGCAGCAGGTATCGAACCAGCATTGATTGGCGCAGCCTTGGCATTGGAGAACAACGCTACTTCCGCTCCTATCAAGGGCAACGCAGGCGTGTACATGGTACGCGTAAGCAACAAGGTGGTAGCAGAAGGCGAGTTGAACGCAGAACAAGAGATCAGCAACCTGAATATGCGTACCTCTTACTCATTGCCTTATCAAGCCATCTCATTGATGGAAGAGAAAGCAGAGGTGGAGGATAACCGCGCTCGTTTCCAATAAGAAGATACTCGTCATGATGACATAAAAGTGTCGGGCATTACGCTCGACACTTTTTTTATACAAAAATTTGTATATCTCAAAAAAAAGTAGTACCTTTGTGCGCTAAATTTAATGTCATATGAAAAAACTACTACTTTTATCCGCTATCCTGCTGTACCTACCAGTAGCTGCACAGCACGGGACAATCCACATTCAAACCAACTTGGACAGTACTGTCATCCAGCAATACGCCATTGATACACTGGAGAGTTATCAAGTGGGTCCTGGTATCATTTACACACGTTTTGATATTACCAATGCCACCTCTACACGTCATTGTTACATCTACGAGGTGGATTTAACCAATCCATACAACACAGTAGAAGAAAGTCACAGCACTACAATGGGTAATACCGAGCGCATGGCAGATGCACATGTGCGTTTGGATGCTCCTGGACACCGTTCCATCGGTTCGGTGAACTGTAACTTCTGGATTGTATCCACACAAGACGAAGGTAAATACCATAATCTGACGGGTGTGCCTTGTACAGGACAAGTGCGTAACGGTAAAGTGGGAACAAACATCACATGGTGGAATATAGGACACGGTAATCCTGACCCCGTTTTTGAGCGCAAGCAAGATATTGGTTATCTAATGATTGATGACCAAAAGCGTGCGCATATTGACCAATACTATTGGGATGCTCACATTGCTATTGGTGACAAACAAGCTCCATTCCATGAAGCAAACCGCAATCGCAACAATCCTCAAGACAACGAGATTGTGATGTTCAACTCCGACTTGGGTACCAGAGCCACCCTGACCAAGGATGTCATAGACGCATATTTAGGAACCAACCTACCAATGATTGAAGTATTGGTAAAATTAGAGGAAGACTGGGCTATCAATAAGATTTTGACCGCTGAAGTAATAAGTACCAATCATGTAGGTGGAACAAAAATCGAAGACGGCTATGCCGTATTCCGCGGGCGTGGCGATGGAATGACATTCTTAGAAAACGCCAAAGTGGGCGAGAAAATACAATTTATAGTGGGCATGTACGAATCTTATACAGGTGAAAGACCTAATATCAAACAGCTCAGTGCAGGTAACTGCTATGTGATGCGCGAAGGTCGTCTCACCAACCGCAACTGGAACGAAGATTACAATAACAAGAATTATCCTCGCACGGGTTTTGGCGTAAGCAAAGATCACAATACATTATGGATGATGGTGATGGAGAAACCAGGTATGTACACCCATGAGATGGCTTCGATCCTTCGCCATTTTGGTGCATGGGAAGCAGCTGGTGCAGATGGTGGCGGTAGCGCTCAATTTAATTTAGGCGGACAGATCATCAACCCTACCACCGAAGGTTCGCCTCGTGCTGTGGGCAATAGTATCTTCCTTTTCTCTACCGCTCCTGATGATAGTATTGTGACCGAAATGCGTACCACAAGCACCTTTATCCGTTTGCCTAAATACGCAGCTATCAAGCCTGACTTCTTGGGTTACAATCAATATGGCATGTTGGTTAGCAAACAACTGCAAGGCGTAGAACTGAGTTGTAGTTCTGAGACTGGATATATCACAGAGGATGGCTACTTTGTATGTCTTGGTAGTGGCACACTGACTGCTAAATTCGGCAACGCCTCTTTGCCACTGGATATCGTATTGGTGGATGCAGCCAGCCCTAAACTGCGTTTGGATAGTGTGATTGTATCTACAGGTTGGGATTATCCAATAGAGATCAATGGTGAATTGGATAACAACCAGTTTGACATGCTGGCCTCTGCGTTTGATTGGACAATAGATGATGCCACCATTTGTAGTGTAGAGAATGGTATCCTCAAAGGCTTGAAGAACGGTCGCACCACCATACACGGCACGATTGGAGATATTACCC
>CALZHO010000065.1 GCA_945787425.1 uncultured Bacteroidales bacterium | reverse complement strand
ACTCCAACGATCACGATTGCGCAATTTACTGGTAGCATCAAAATATAGCGTATTACTCCAATCCTGACGTTGATAATCCAAACCCACAGTCAAACGGTCAGCATAATTATAACTTGCACCTGCACCATAGGTCATTGGCATCTCAAAGCAATTGCTCATCACGCTCACCGTATCATTGGTTGTGGTCTCCAGTTGCAGGTATTCGCTACGTGAGAAGCGTTGTTTATTCTCAAATACACCACCTAATACGACTGTGTGCTTGCCAAAAGTGTGGAAGAATTGCATTCCATAGCGCACACGCAAACTATTCACACGCAAATAATCCTTTTGCGAAGCACCTTTGACATCCGATTCTGCAAAATACTGACTGCGTATCTTGGTCAGATCACCAAACATATAATACACATTCGCACCCAATGCTACCCAATGGCAGATATTAAAGCTCAAACCGCCGTACACTTGTGTAAAACCGCCCTCGCCCGAGTAGGTATGTGTGTAATGATATACCGAGTCCACCACACCTGAGTCCGATAGTTCATATCCCATCGCAGAATAGGGTGTCACACCCGCTGAGAATGCTATGTACTGACGCCACAACGGAAACTGCAAAGTCACGTATTCCAAGTTACCATTCACACGACTACGTTTACCATACGAATCACCATAATGGGTGTACAAGAACGAACCTGCAATATCAAACATAAAAGTCAAGCTATCGCAAGCTGTATAGGATGCTGGCTGAGCAGAATTGATGGCCTTATTGCTGCGCATACCTAACCCTACTCCACCCATCGCACGATAAGCACCTGGCAGATTGTCATTCAGCTCTCCATAACCAAATCGTGACGATGGCGACGAAGTAGCATTCTGCGCCCACCCGCCAATAGCCATCATAGTTGCAAATACTATTACAATATATCTTTTTATATTCATAATCTTTTTTTATCCGTGCCTTTAACCTCTAACCTCTAACCTCTAACCTTTAACCTCTCACCTTCTCGCCTTATCACCTTATCACCCTTAACCTCTAAACTCCAAAATCTTATTCAGTCCAATCAACACCAAGTGCGGTTCGCCCACCACCTCTTTCTGCTTCATTGCATTTAATATATAAGGTGCGTGCCCGCCCGTGATATAGGTCTTGAACACTATCTTCTGTTCTTTCAAACTGCGCATATACCCTTTCACCTCGAAGACCAGTCCGCGTACTACGCCAGCAGCCATCGCCTCTTGGGTGTTTTTGCCAAACAAGGGTGTCAACGCATCAGGTTCCACTTCCACTTTAGGCAGTCGCTTGGTCATCTGATGGAGTGCCGTCAGTCGCATCTTGATGCCAGGGGCAATATTGCCACCTATATATCCTTGCTCAATCGATACAAAGTCATAGGTCACCGCTGAACCAGCATCCACTATCAGCAGGTTCTGCCCTGGACTCAAATGAGCGGCTCCTACGGCTGCTGCTATGCGGTCATGCCCAAGCGTCTCTGGTGTCTGATAGCAGTTCTTGATAGGCAATGGCGTCAGGTGATCAAAGAGCACAAATCGTTTCGACAAACGGTTGAGTGCATTGATGACCGCGGGTTCCATATTCGCCACCGACGACACGATGCTTTGCGTGATGGGATACAACGAGAACAATCGCTCTACATCCACGCTCGTAAACGAGCGGTACAGCAGGTTCTTAACGATAACGCCGTCCTTAAACAACGCTATCTTCGTTCTCGAATTTCCCTGATCAATACACAAATTCATGCCTCTAACCTCTAACCTCTAAACACTAAACACTAAACAGTAGCGAAGCGTCCTCTAAACACAAGCGCTTGCTTCTTACGCTTCGTACAAGAAGCGTTTAATACTCTTCTTCGGTGTTTTCTCAAACTCGTGCGTATATATTCTCAGCTCGTTAATCTGCTCGTATGCAGCCAACTCAGCATTCACCAACTTACGGTTCTCCTCCATGACGACCTCCAGTTGCTCTTGCGTCAGCTTATCTGCATCTACGGCCTCAAAATCTGGACAAACCAATGCCACCAATCGTGTATCTTTCTGCAGAACAAGCGACTCCAACACATATGGCATATTGTTAATTTTCGCCTCAATCTCCTCTGGGTAGATATTCTGTCCGCTTGGACCAAGCAACATCGTCTTGCAACGACCTTTGATATAGATAAATCCATCCTCATCAATGATACCTAAATCTCCTGTGCGCAACCATCCATCCACGGTAAAACTTTCTTTGGTTGCTTGCTCATTTTTGTAATATCCTGCCATCACGTTCTCACCACGCACTTGAATTTCTCCCACACCGTCCATATCAGGATTAGCAATACGAGCATCCATAAAGCCCTTCAGCACTTGTCCGCAAGACTGACTGCGAAAATCAGTCCAAGGTGTGAAACTGATGAGCGGAGCAGTTTCTGTCATACCATATCCCACTGTAACGGGGAACTTAATGCGGTGCAAGAATGCTTCTACCTCCGCATTCAATGGCGCACCACCAATGATAATTTGCGAGAACTCACCACCAAATGCTTCCATCAATGTCTCGCGAATCTTATTCAGCACCACTTTATCCAGCAATGGCATCTTCAGCACCCAGCTCACAGGTTTCTTCGAGATTTGTGGCTGAATCATCTTCTTGTAGATTTTCTCTAATATCAATGGCACAGATAGAATGACGGTTGGCTTCACTTCTGCAAAGGCCTTCATCAATATTTTTGGCGAAGGCGTGCGACCTATCAAATAGGTATGTCCACCAGCTGCCAGACATGCCAAAAAGTCAAATGCACAACCATACGCATGTGCCAATGGCAAGAACGCCACATGACGGCAACCTGGATAAACCAATTCGGTGGTCAAACCGAAGACAATGTTTCCTGCCAACGCATTCATGGGGGTCATCACACCCTTGCTAAAACCAGTCGTTCCAGAAGTGTAGTTGATGCTTGCTAACTCGGCATTGCTGCGTTCAATGTATTTCACATCGTCTTTCGAAAAGCCGTTAGGATATTTCTCAGCGAAGAGCTCCTCGATAGTCATCTTGTCCACAGCTTGAGTCTTAGGCAGACCTGTTGTAATCAAGTCCATTGTGTTGATCGATATAACCGCCTGTAAGTCTGGCACTTGATCCACATCTATATTCTCCCAAATCTGGTCGGTGATAAACAGCATTTTGCTCTCCGAGTGATTGATGATATGGATAGCATCGTTGGCTTTGAAGTCTTGCAATATAGGCACGATTACGGCGCCGTAAGTTATAGTAGCCAAGTAGGTGGTGACCCAGTTACTGTTGTTCTTACCCATCACAGCAATGCGGTCATTCTCTTGGATACCTACACGTTCAAAGAGCAGATGCAGGCAGGCGATACGTTCAGCCATCTGACCATAGGTTAGGGTCACGCTGGTGCCGTAGTCTGTCACTGCCTCGAAATCCCAATTCTTACGGAATGAGTTCTCGTATATCTTAATCAAATTTTCTTCTGGTTTTGTCAACATATGAGTTTACATTTATTATTTATTCCTTAGAGCGCCCAAGGGATGTGCGGGGTGTCAAACACATCAATTCGCCACGGGCAATGGCATCTCCAACAGGTCATCCTCCATCTGTGGTGTTGCTTGTCTCACGGAGATAATGGAATCCACCACAAATTGGCTATTTCCACGCCAAGGCAAGGTGCCTAAATAGCGTTTCCAATGCAGCTTGATTTGACGAGTTGAGTTATTGTCTATCTGCTCCGCCACATGCTCGTCAACAACCGAGAACTTAAACTCATTCGACTGAATCGTTGCGCTCGTGTTGTGCGAGTGATAGCCCGTCTGTATCATCTTGCCCTCGTAAGTCTTGAAGACAAAACCCTCACGTTGGAAATAGTTGATATCACCCTCGTTGGTACCTTCGCTATATACGAAAAAGAATTTCACATACACAAACACCGCCAACGCTACTACCGCCAACGTACTCAAAACGGTAATTATTTTACTTCCTCTATTCATATTCCTTACATTTAACTTTATACATTACACTCAAACGGCTTCTATGGCACCTTCAAGCCATAATCGCTGCAAAATTACTAAAAATAATCGAAATACGCAAATCATTTATCAATAAAGTATTATTTTTAATAATAATTTAACCTTTTGGCATGATTTTTGCGTAGTGTTCATTGGAAATATTAACTTATAAAAACCATAATAATATGAAAAAGTACAAATGTGATATTTGCGGTTGGGAGTATGATCCTTCCATAGGTGCAGAAGGCATCCCAGCAGGTACTCCATGGGAGCAAGTGGCTGAAGATTTCGTTTGCCCAATCTGTGGCGCAAGCAAAGACGAGTTCTCCCCAGCCGAGTAATCTCGGCTACTAGTTTTACTAGTCCCACTAGCCCCACTAGCCCTACTAGCCCTACTAGTTCTACTAGCAAAAAAAATAACGAGTTCTCTCGTTATTTTTTATTTCTTTTCCTCTCACCTCATCGCCTATAACCAATAGCCGCTCTTTGGCGTCCAATAGGCGAAGCCGTCCAATAGGCGAAGCCGCCTACAGCCGCTTCACGCCCACCAACCTATCATATCTCGCCCCAAACGGCCTATAATACACCCAGATAGCATACTCATTTTCCGTTTGCCAATGCGAACCCTCAAGCGGCAATGCTGTAGCTCCATTCGCAGGGCTTGCCACATAGTACATATAGTCGTATCCGCCTTGCTTCAAATAGGCATACAGATAGTAGCATTTCTGTTCGGCATCATACGCCATCCTATTTTGCGCACCATACTGATTACCAAACAATTCACCACCAACAAACACATGTCCATCCATCACATACTCATCCACTGGCAACACAAAATGCACCCACATATATTCCGCCTCTGTATCTACATAATCCGTCTTCTCGCAGTTCACCATCCATTGCCCATTCGCATCCCTTTCCGTCAAGTATGGCAAGCCCTCACGCCCAGCATTCTTGTTCTTTGTTCCACGAACTTCATCCACCTCCAGCAACGCATGGTATTCGCCTTGCGCATATTGCACCCTATCCACATGATAACCCGCGTAATACGCCGAATATATATCAAAGTGTCGATACTCATTTCCGCCCTCAAAGATGAGTGCCTTTTGGTTCATATAGCGCAGTCTGTTGGGCTCTACAAAAGTCGGTTTCTGTAGCACCACCTGATTGTCCATTCTGCCGTTCTGCTGCACGACCACTTTCACTTCACCTGCATCGCGCAAGTCCAATGCTTTGGTCATCACATCTATGTCCAGTTGCTGGTACTTGCCATTGAACTCAATGTCTGTGTTCGCTCTGATATTCGCCTCAATACGTACTATCGGCTCCAGCACACGAAAACACACCTCTGCTACCACTTGCTCTTGATCGCCATCTTCGTATATCTGCACCACATAGTTGCCGCTCGCTTTCAGCTGCATATCTTCGTTGGGAAAGGCAAACGAATAATGCGTATATGCTTGTTGGGTATTCATTGAGTGCTCATAATCCACAATGTCGGCGGTCGTAAAGCCATCCACAAATTCATAGCTGCTGATGTCGCTTTCCATCCAATCCATATGACAATGCAGCACTCTGTATGTATATTGATGCACATCGTGGCTCATCTCATCGAAACTAATCTCCAAAGTATTCTCCGCTTCGCTGCCATCTATCACGCCGCTCTCTGGCAGCACCAAATAAGGTCTGCTGATGTGTCCAGAAGGTTCTAATGCC